>JBILEG010000011.1:0-18547 GCA_044352225.1 Pseudomonadales bacterium
AAACGAACGCTGCTCTCGAGCAAGGGCTCGGCCGCTATCGCATGGTTGGCCGGGCCAACAATTTCCTCACCGTGCGCGCCATCAAGCGCATGGTCGATGGCGCCCTGGGATCCCACAGTGCCTGGCTGCTGGAGCCCTACACGGACGATGCATCCACCACGGGGCTGGTGGTGGACACGCCCGCGGTGATATCCCGCACTGCGGAAATTGCGATTGCCCGTGGATTCCAGCTGAACACCCACGCGATCGGTGACCGCGCCAACCGCGAGGTACTGGATCTCTACGGAGAGGCGCTGGCCGGCGTGCCGGACGGCAAGGCGCTCCGCTGGCGCATCGAACACGCCCAGCATGTGCACCCCGACGATTTTCCGCGCTTCGCGGCGCTGGGCGTGATCGCCTCGATGCAGGGCGTACATGCCACCGCCGACGGGCCCTGGGTGGCCAAGCGACTCGGGGAGCAGCGCGCCCGCGAGCGCACTTATGTGTGGCGCTCTCTGATGAACGCGGGTGCCATGATCGTGAACGGCACCGATGCGCCGGTGGAGGATGTGGATCCGCTTGCCGGTTTCCGTGCCTCGGTCACGCGTGAAATGGCCGATGGACAGCGTTTCTACCCCGGGCAGGTGATGACGCGGGAAGAAGCCCTGCGCTCCTACACGCGGGACAACGCCTGGGCCAGCTTCGAGGAAACGCTGAAAGGGACACTGGCGATCGGCATGCTTGCCGATTTCGTGGTGCTGGACAGGGACATCATGCACGTAACCGACGCGGACCTGAGAGATGCTCGCGTGCTGCAGACGGTGCTGGGGGGGAAGGTGGTTTACACGCGGAAGTGAAGCGCGTTCACTCCTTCTCTGTCGTGCCGGCCGGGCAGGTGTTGATGCCCAGCGCGCGCCAGAGATAGCACCGGGACAGCAGGGCATTCAGTACGAGGAACAGGGCCGCCATGGCGGCAAGACCCTCTGCCAGCCCTGGCGTGGGTCGGCGGTAGACCCAGCCCGCGATCAGCACGCCGAGCACGAGGCGCACTGCGCGCTCTGTTTTCCCCAGATTCGGTTTGAACACGTGCTTTCCCTCGCGTTCCCTGCCCGTTCTTTGCAGGTCGCGGTTACGCCACTCGCCGTGGCGTGGATCAGCCGTGCCGGAAAATGCCCCGCCACGCCACTCAATCAGGACGGCCTCTCCGGGTGACGCGTTTGCTCACGCCTGTGAGCAGCTGGTAGGGCAGGAAGCCGGCCGCACGGGCGATGTCCTGCACGGGCAATGATGGGCCCCAGAGAATGGCTTCGTCTCCGGGCTCCACGTCTGTCTGCGGGCCCAGATCCACGCCGATCATGTCCATGGAAGGCCGCCCGGCGATATGCGCCACCTTGCCGCGCACCAGCACAGGCGTGCCGTCGGGGACCTGGGCCGGATACCCGTCGGCGTAGCCGGCGCTGACGGTCGCCACGAACGTGTCGCGCGGGGCGCGCCAGCGCCCGCCATAGCCCACGCCCTCGCCCGCGGTCACGCGGCGCACGGCGATCACGCGCGAGCGGAGTGTCATCACCGGTTGCAGTTCGAGTCCCGAACCCGGTGGCGCCACACCGTAGAGCATCAGGCCCGGACGAACCCACTCCCGCCTGCTGCCTGGCCAGAGGGCGAGACCCGCCGAATTTGCGAGGCTCGCGGGCATTTTCAGGGGCGCTGTCGCCGCATCGAAACGCGCGATCTGTTCCGGCGTGCTCGCGTGCGCCGTGTCTTCCGCGTGTGAGAAGTGTGTCATCAACACGAAGCCCAGCGCCGGCTGTGCAGCCCGCGCCCGCGCCACGACTCCCTGGAGTTCCGCCGGATCAAAGCCCAGGCGATGCATGCCCGTGTCGAGTTTTATCCAGACGCTGAAGCCCGGCGGCGGGGGATGCCTTTCGATGATCGCCAGCTGTTCCGGCTGGTGCAGCACGGGCGTCAGCGTGTGTTCCAGGCAGTTCCGCCACTCTTCCGTGTCGAGGAATCCCTCGAGCACCACGAGTCGCTGCGCGCTCCACCTGCGGATCTCCAGCGCCTCGTCGATGTGCGCCACTGCGAGTGCGTCGGCCTGCGTCAGCGCCGGCAGCACCGTGCGCACGCCGTGTCCGTAGGCATCGGCCTTCACGACCGCCAGCACGCGGCTCCGAGGCGCCAGCGCGCGTACGCGGCCGAGATTGTGCCGGAGTGCGTCGGTGTCGATCAGGGCTTCTATCTTGAGCGCCATGACGGTCTGCGCTGCGCGGATGCGGGGCCGCGGATGATAGCGCGAAGCGCGCGCCGTGGCCTGCGCTTGCCCCCGTCGTTACACTGCGCTCTCCCGGTGACGGTCAACAGGAGATTCATCATGGCACTGCGCAACTTGCCTGCAGCGGCCCTGCTTGTCTTGATTGCCGGTTGTGGCGGGGAAGACGCCGCCGAGGCGCCTGCTCCCGCAGCCACCGCCGCCGCAGCGCCGGTAGCCGCCCCCGCGCAGGCAGTGCCGGAGCGCGTGCTCTTCGGTGACCTCCACATCCACACCAGTTTCTCCCCTGATGCCTTTTCCGTGGGCAACCGCACCACGCCGGATGATGCCTACCGCTTTGCCCGTGGCGAACAGACGATGCATGCCGCCGGTTACCCGATCCGCCTGCACCGGCCGCTCGATTTCGCAGCTGTGACCGATCACGCCGAGTACATGGGCATCCTGCCGCAACTCGCCGACCCGGCAAGCCCGCTTGCGGCCCTGCCGCTGGCGAAGCGCATCGTGAGCGGTGACCCCGCGCAGGCACAGGCCGCACTCTCGGAGGTGATCGGCACGCTGAACTCCGGCAAACCCCTGCCGGAACTGAGCGACCCGGCCGTCAACCGCAGCGTGTGGCAGAGCATCGTGGCCTCTGCCGAGCGCTTCAACGCGCCGGGGCAGTTCAGCACGCTGATCGGTTACGAGTGGACCAGCACCATCGACGGCGCGAACCTCCACCGCAACGTGCTCTTCCGCAGTTCCCGTGTGCCGGAGCAGCCCTTCACCAGTTTCGATTCCCCGGATCCCGAAAAACTCTGGGCCTGGCTGGAATCGCAACGCCCGGCCGGCATCGAGAGCATCGCCGTGCCGCACAACCAGAACGCCAGCGACGGCCGCATGTTCGGCACCACGGCCTACGACGGCCGACCCTTCGACGCGGACTACGTGGCGCGCCGCCTGCGCAACGAGCCGCTGCACGAAATCATCCAGATCAAGGGGCAGTCCGAGGTACACCCGGAACTCGCGGCGGCCGACGAGTTCGCGCAGTTCGAAATCTTCCCGCTCACCCTCAAGATGGGCGACGCCTACACCTATTCCAAGCCCTCGGGCAGTTATGTGCGCGAAGCCCTGGGCGTGGGTCTCGAGCTCGGCGCGAGCGGCGTGGGTAATCCCTACCGGTTCGGCTTCATTGGTTCCTCGGATTCGCACAATTCCAGTTCCCCCGTCGAGGAAGACAACTACCACGGAAAACTGCCGCTGATCGATGGCACGCCCGAGCAGCGACTGGACGTCAAACCCGTCAGCCCCCGACATCGCGGGCTCGGCAAGTTTTTCAGCGCGCAGGGCCTGGCGGCGGTATGGGCCGCGGAGAACACGCGAGAATCGATTTTCGATGCGCTGCGCCGCGGCGAGACCTATGCGACCTCCGGAACCCGTATCCGGCTTCGCGTTTTCGGTGGCTGGGATCTGGCTGACGAGCTGCTCGCGGATCCGGGTTACCTGACGAGGGCTTACGCGGCGGGTGTGCCGATGGGCGCCGATCTGCCGGCGCGTCCGGCCGCTGCAGCAGCGCCCCGACTGCTCATCCGTGCCGCGCGTGATCCCGATGGTGCGAATCTCGATCGCGTGCAGGTGATCAAGGGCTGGTTGGGCGCCGACGGCAAGCACCGGGAGCGCATCTTCGACGTTGCATGGGGCGGTGAGCGCAAACCTGATCCCGTGACCGGCAAACTCCCCTCTGTCGGGTCTACGGTGGATGTGGCCAGCGCCTCCTGGACCAACACCATCGGCGCGGCCGAACTGAACGTGCTGTGGACCGACCCGGAATTCGATCCGGCCTCGCCCGCGTTCTACTACGTGCGCGTGCTGGAGATCCCGACGCCGCGCTGGAGCACCTACGACGCCGAGCGCATCCACATCGCCGCCCCGGATCCGCAGACGATCCAGGAGCGGGCCTATTCCTCGCCCATCTGGTACAGCCTGGCAGCGAACTGAAGGACTGCGCCCGCGACTCTGCCTTGTCCCCGTGGGAGCGGGCCACGCCGCTTGGCAGAAGGCAGTTCCCGGGTCGACAGGAGAACTGTTCGGATATACAGTATCCCGGAGTTCCTCCCGGGTGCCCAGCATGAATGCCATCGCCACCGCGCTCAAAGGTCGCGGCGCCAACGCCAATCCGGCCGGCCGCTTCGAGACACTTATCCGCCTGCGTGAGGCCGACGCAGCGGAGCCGCAGGCCCCGGCTTCCGATCGCCAGGAGCTGCTTCCCGAGCAGGCGCGCTCGATCATCAGCCGCAATGACTCGCCGGATGTGCCCTTCGCGCAATCCATCAACCCCTACCGGGGCTGCGAGCACGGCTGCATCTATTGCTACGCGCGCCCCTCGCACGCCTTTCTCGACATGTCCCCAGGGCTCGATTTCGAGCGGCGCATCCGCTTCAAGGCCAATGCAGCTGAACTCCTCGAGCGTGAACTCCTCGACCCGCGCTACCGTTGCCAGCCCATCACCATCGGCGGCAACACCGATCCCTACCAACCCGCAGAGGCCGAGCTCGGCATCACCCGCAAGCTGTTGCGCGTGTGCCTGGAGCGGCGCCAGCCGGTTTCGATCATCACCAAGTCCGCGCTCGTGCAACGCGACGCCGACCTGCTCTCCGAACTGGCGAGCCACGGGCTCTGCAATGTGTTCATCAGCATCACTACGCTGGACGACACCCTCAAGCGCGCGCTGGAGCCGCGCACGGCCTCGGGCCGGGCACGACTGCGCACCGTGGCGGCGCTGTCGCGCCGTGGCATACCGGTGGGTGTGCTGGTGGCGCCGGTGATTCCCGCGCTGAACGATGGCGAGATCGAGCGCATTCTGGCCAACGCCATCGCAGCCGGTGCGCGCAAGGCAGGCTGGATCCTCCTCAGGCTGCCGCACGAGGTCGCGCCCCTGTTCCGCGAGTGGCTCGAGACCCATTACCCCGAGCGCGCCGCTCACGTGATGAGCCTGGTGCAGCAGAGCAGACAAGGCCGTGACAACGACCCGCGTTTCGGCTCGCGCATGCGTGGCTCCGGCCCCTTCGCGGACCTGATCGCCACGCGTTTCCGCGTGCAGACAAAGCGTCTCGGCCTGGACGGCAGCCAGTGGCCCGCGCTCGACACGAGCCAGTTCCGCGGCTGGCAGCCCCCCGCAACCCAGCTTCAGCTTCTGTGAGGCGCTGCGGTATGCTCGCCCTGACCGGGCGCCCCGCCGCCGGAAGGAAGCGGTATTCGGCGGGTCCAGAGCCGGCGCGTGGCAAGGACAGCCGTGAAACGCAGCATCCGCAGCACTGCCTTCCTGGCGGTGTTGCTACCCACCCTCGCACCGGCGCTGGCCCTCAGCGTCTGGTTCACGGCCAGCCGTCTGGATGGCGCGCAGGCCGAGCTCCAGACGCGCGGTGAGCGTGAATCCGCCTATCTGGCCGGTGCCGCCGAACTCGCGCTGCTGGTAGGGGACGACACTGCGCTGTCCCGTCTTGCCGAGAGCAACATCCGTGCACCGGGTGCCGCGCGGGTCGTGCTCTTTCTCGACGCCTCCGGTCGGGTGCTGGCCTCGGCGGGCAGTCCCCGCGAGGTAGCCCTCGCACTCAATTGCTGGCGCGCCAGTGCCGGTTGTGCGGGAGACGAGCAACGCAGGCTTTTCGGCAAGGAGGTGGTGTCGCAGGCAGAGCTCGATGCCGCGCCGCCCTTCGGTGCGAACCCCTCGGGCACCTCCGCAAGCGGCGGCACGGTGCTCGGCAAGGTAGTGCTCTCCTTCGATCCCGAGGAACTCGCCTCGCTGCAGCGGGCGCTGTTCGTCAATGCAGCCCTCAGCACGACGGTGGCCTTGCTTGCAGCATTTTTCATCGCCGGACTCGCGGCCACGCGCCTCAGTGCGCCGATGCAACAACTGCTGACCGTGGTTTCGCGGATCCGCGCAGGCGATCTCTCGGCACGCACGGACCCGCGTGGCACGGGCGAACTGCGCGAACTCGAAGAGGGCATCAACGCCATGGCCGACAAGGTCGAGTCGGGCGCGGCGGACCTCAACCGCAAGATCGACGAGGCCACGGCGGTGATCGCGCTGTCCAATCTGGAGCTCGAGCGGCAGAACCGGGAGCTCGACAGCGCGCTGGCCGGCTCGCATGCAGCCAATCGTGCCAAGGACCTCTTTCTCGCGCGGATGAGCCACGAGTTGCGCACACCGCTCAGTACCGTGGTGGGGTATGCGCGCCTCATGCAGCAGTCCCAGAGTCCTGCGCAGCGCGAGGAGTTCTATCGGCCGATAGCGCAGGCATCCGGCATCCTGCAGCGTACCGTCGACGACATCCTCGATCTGGTGCGGCTCGAAAGCGGTTCGGTGTCGCTTGAGCGCAGGCCCTTCGATCTGGTCGCCTGCATCGAGGACGCTGCACTGATGTACGCGCCTGCGGCACACCGCAAGGGGCTGGTGGTGCTGAGCCATGTCGGCCGGGAGCTTCCCGGTCGCGTCGCTGGTGACGCGATCCGCCTCTCGCAGGTACTGGCCAACCTGCTCAGCAACGCCGTCAAGTTCACTGAACAGGGCGGTATCGAGGTGATCGCCGAGGTGCTGGTGCGATCCGGTGACGAGGTGCGCGTGCGCATCGAGGTCAGTGATACCGGCACGGGCATCGCACCCGAGGGGGTGTCGCAGCTTTTCCAGCCCTTCGCGCAGGCCGATGAGAGCATCACGCGGCGCTTTGGCGGCAGTGGGCTGGGGCTGTCGATCTCGGCGCGCATCGTCGATGCGCTGAAGGGCAGCATCCGGCTCGACAGCCACCTCGGAGAGGGCACTCGCGCGGTGGTGGAGATTCCTTTCCGTGTACTCGACGACGCCAACCCTCCGGGCCCCCTCGAGGGGCTGAGCGTGCGCGTGCTGGCGGACGCGGCGAGCCCGCACGTCTGGGTGGTGCAGGATTATCTGCAGGCGGCAGGCTGTCGCGTGGAGCTCCGGCCGTGGAGCGTCACGGGCGTGCCAGCTCCGGACATCAGCATCTGCATCGAGGACCAGCCGCTGCTGCGCTGGCAACCACCGCCGGGTCCTGTGCTGCGGCTGTTGCCAGTGGAGCAGACGGGCACGCTCTCGCCCGCCGAACTCGAGGGCTGCCTCGCCTTGCCGTTGCGCCGTGCCGATCTTCTTGCGGCCTGCGCCCGGCTCTCGGGCAGAAACCGGGCGCCTGCGAACCCCGAGGCCGTCGTGCAGACGCCTCCAGCGCGAGCGCCCATCGCGCTGCGCTGTTTGCTGGTGGAAGACAACGAATTGAACCGCCGGATGCTTACCACCAGCCTTTCCGATACCGGGGTATGCGTGCTCGCTGCAGCAGACGGGCACGAGGCCTTGTCATTGCTGCAGTCGCGCAGCGTCGATCTGGTACTGCTGGACGTGCACATGCCCGGCATGGACGGTGTCACGCTCGCCCACGAGATCCGGCGAGCGGATCCCGCGCTGCCGCTCTACGCGCTGACGGCAAACGTGGTGGGTTCGGAGGAAAGTGCGCTGCGCGAGGCGGGTGTGGAGGAGATCCTCTACAAGCCCGTGGACGAAGAGCGGCTGCGGGCGGTATTGCTGCGGCACGAGGAGGCGGCGGACTGCAGCCTGGTGCGGGCGCCGGGCGTGGGCCGCGACGAGATCCTCGATGAGCTCCAGCGTCTGGAGCGTGGGGTGAGCCTCGCGCTCGCTGCGGGCGAAGCAGCGCAAGCGCGCGAACTCGCTCACCAGTTGCTCGGGGCAGCGCGACTCTTCACGCGCGGAGAACTGGTGCCGCGCTGCCTGCTGCTGGAACTTGCGACGCGGGACGGCGACATCCACGCAGCGTTCGCGGCGCTGCGTGCGCTGCGGCACGTGCTGCACGGCCTGATGGACGGGCCGGGTCTGCGCTGAGCTGAGCCCCGTGCGGGCGGTGTGCCGGATGGCGTAGAGTCCGCTCATTGCGCCTTCCCCGGAGAGACTGCATGCGCCTGCTCCTGCTGCCCCTCGTTTTCCTCGTTGCGCTGCAAACGGGCTGCGATCGTCCATCCGTACCAGCCACATCGGTCGCACCTGCGCCGGCACCAGCCGCGCAGGCCGCTGCGGCGTTCGCCATGGTCGACGAGACGCGCATCCGCGCCGCCGATGCAGAGCCGCAGAACTGGATGAGCCACGGTCGCAGTTACGACGAGCAGCGCTTCAGCCCGCTGGGAGGCATCAACCGCGACAACGTGGCCGGGCTCGGACTCGACTGGCATTTCGATTTCCCCACCGATCGCGGCCTGGAGGCCACGCCGCTGGTGGTGGATGGCCGGATGTTCGTGACGGGTGCCTGGAGCCACGTCTACGCCTTCGACGCGAAGACCGGCAGCTTGCTTTGGCACCACGACCCGAAGGTGCCGCCCGCGTGGGCGGTGCATCTGTGCTGTGACGTGGTGAACCGCGGCGTGGCGCTGTGGCAGGGGCGCGTGTACGCGGGCACGCTCGATGGACGCCTGATCGCGCTGGACGCCGCAACGGGCGCGCTGCTCTGGTCGCAACAGACCACGCCCACCGACAAGCCCTACTCGATCACGGGTGCGCCGCGCATCGTCAAAGGACTCGTGATCATCGGCAATGGCGGCGGCGAGATGGGTGTGCGCGGCTATGTAAGCGCCTACGACGCTGTCACGGGCGAGATGAAGTGGCGCTTTTTCACGGTGCCGGGCGACCCCGCGCAACCGGCGGAATCACCCGCGCTCGAAGCAGCCAAGGCGAGCTGGAAGGGAGGCGAATGGTGGAAGACCGGTGGTGGCGGCACGGTCTGGGACTCCATGGCCTACGACGCTGAACTCGACCTGCTCTATGTGGGCGTGGGCAACGGCTCGCCGTGGAATCAGCAGATACGCAGCCCCGGCGGTGGTGACAACCTGTATCTCAGCTCGATCCTCGCGCTCCGGCCGGAAACGGGTGAGTACGTCTGGCACTACCAGACCACGCCCGGTGATGCCTGGGACTACACCGCCACGCAGCACATGATCCTCGCCGATCTGGTGATTGGCGGTGAGACGCGCAAGGTGATCATGCAGGCACCGAAGAACGGATTCTTCTACGTGCTGGACCGTGCAACGGGTGAATTCATCTCCGGCGAAGCCTATGCACAGCAAACCTGGACCACCGGCATCGACAAGGCCACCGGCAAGCCGCAGGTGGTTGAGGCTGCGCGCTATCGCGACAAAGAGGCACTGGTGCTGCCTTCGCCCTACGGCGCGCATAACTGGCAGCCGATGAGCTTCAGCCCGCGCACGGGGCTGGTGTACATCCCGGTGCAGGAGATCCCCTTTGTCTTCAAGCACGATCCCGCCTACCGCCACCATCCCGGACTCTGGAACGTGGGGCTGCAGATCGAGGCCGCGGGCATGCCGGAGGACCCTGCCATCGCGGCGCAGGTGCTGAAGATGGTGCAGGGCAGGCTGGTGGCGTGGGATCCCGTCTCGCAGAAAGAGGCCTGGCGCGTGGAGCTGCACGCCCCCTTCAACGGCGGCACGCTCGCCACGGCGGGCGATCTGGTGTTCGCGGGCAGTGCGCGCGGCGAGTTCGCAGCCTACGACGCAGCGAATGGAAAAACGCTCTGGTCTGCGCCCGTGCAGACGGGCGTGATCGCGCCGCCCATCAGCTACGCCATCGATGGCAAACAATACGTTGCTGTCGTGGCGGGGTGGGGTGGTGCGCTGCCGCTCGCGGGTGGCGAGGTTGCACGCCTGGCGGGCAGCGTTAACCGCAGCCGCCTGCTCGTGTACAGCCTGGACGGCAAGGACGCCTTGCCGCCACCGGTAGATGTCGTGAGGGAACTCGCGCCGCCGCCGCTCGAGGCAGACGCCGCCACCGTGGCCGCCGGCAAGACGCTCTACGCGCAGTTCTGCATGGCCTGCCACGGCGACGGTGTGGTGGGTGGGGGTGTTGTGCCGGACCTGCGCTACATGAGCGCGCAGACGCACGCCGAATTCGAGGCCATCGTGCTGGGCGGCTTGCGCCACGAGCGCGGCATGGTGGGATTTGCGAGCGTGATGGGGCAGCCGGTGCTCGATGCCGATGGCGTGCGGAAGATCCACGCCTACGTGATTCAGCGGGCGCAGGCAGAGCGCGCACGATTGGCCACGGAGGCGCAGACCGCGCCGACGGCGGGCCCGTCTCCCTGAGGCACCGCCCCGCGGCGCAGCCTCAGAGCGCTTCCACCTCGACCAGGCAGTCGTAGAAGGTCGCGCCGCGGCCGATGTCGGTGAGCGCCTGGCTGGTGAGGTCGTTCACGCCGCTGCCGTCGGCGTTCAGCTTGCGCCACCACACGCCGAGCCCGTTCACCACGCCGGGGCGGGCGCGCTCGCCTACCTCGGCGCGACAGGTGTAACTGCCGCGGTCGTTGAAGATCCGCACGCGTGAACCATCCGCGATGCCGCGTGCCGCGGCGTCCGACGGGTGGATCTCGAGCAGCGGCTCGCCCTCGATGGAGCGCAGGCTCTTCACGTTCACGAAGCTGGAATTCAGGAAGTGCCGCGCGGGCGGCGAGATCATGGCCAGCGGATAGCGCGCGGCGAGGGCTGGATCGGTAGCGGCGCATTCACGGTTGGGGATGTGGTCTGGCACGCCGTAGAGCGGTGAATCCACGATCGCTTTCCGGTCCGGCGTGCGGAAACCACCGTCCGCGAAGGGCAGTTCCGGCACCGGCACCCGCACCCAGCCGGTGGCGCGCAATTCGTCCAGGCTGACGGGGCTGCCCTCCAGCGCGGTGCGCAGCAGATCCTCGTCGGACTCCGCAAAGAGTGGGTCGCTGAAACCCATGCGTGCGGCCAACTCGCGGAAGATCGCGCTGTTCGTGCGCGCCTCACCGAGCGGCGCGATCGCAGGCTCGTTCAGCAGCACCCAGGTGTGGCCGTACGAGGTGTGCACATCGAGGTGTTCGAGTTGGGTGGTGGCGGGCAGCACGTAGTCCGCGAGGTCCGCGGTGTCGGTGAGGAAGTGCTCGAGCACCACGGTGAAGACATCCTCACGGCGGAAACCCGCCACCACCTTGCCCGAGTCCGGCGCGATCGCCACCGGGTTGCTGTTGTAGACCACAACGGCCTCGATGGGCGGGCCGAAGGCCGCATCGCCCGGGTGCAACAGCGCATCGCCCACGGCTGTCATGTTGATCAGGCGAGGAATGGGCGAGGGCATCAGATCGGGCCGCTCCAGCGCGTGTCCGTTCACCATGCCCGCAAACCAGCCCGAGGCCGACAACAGCATCCCGCCGCCGCGCTCGCGCCACGCGCCGGTGATGCACGGCAAGAGCGCGATCAACCGCACCGCATTGCCACCGCCGGCGACGCGCT
The DNA here is from genome assembly GCA_044352225.1 of Pseudomonadales bacterium. Classification (GTDB taxonomy): domain Bacteria; phylum Pseudomonadota; class Gammaproteobacteria; order Pseudomonadales; family UBA5518; genus UBA5518. The sequence continues at coordinate 11,561 of JBILEG010000011.1, forward strand.
GCATGCCGTAGTTCAGCCGGATCGCCGCGGGGTGGGTGTGCGCGTACATGCGCGCGAGTTCGCGGATCTGCCCGGCCTCCAGCCCGCACTCCGCAGCGGCGCGCTCGGGCGTCCAGGGCAATGCGCGCTCGCGGAGTTTCTCCCAGCCGTTCACGTGCGCCTCGAGATACGCGGTATCCGCCCAGCCGTTGGCGAAGATCTCGTGCATCAGCCCCAGCGCCAGCGCTCCGTCGGTCCCGGGTCGCAGTGCCAGATGCTGGTGGCACTTCTCGGCGGTTTCGGTGCGGCGCGGATCGATGCAGACCAGCGTGGCGCCGTTGCGTTTGGCCTCCTGCGCGAGGCGCCAGAAGTGCAGGTTCGAGGCCACGGAGTTGCTGCCCCAGATCAGGATCAGCCTTGCGTGCTCGAAGTCACCGAGGTGCATGCCGATCTTGCCGCCGTAGGTGGCGGCCAGCGCGTCGGAGCCGGCGGAAGCGCAGATGGTCCCGTCGAGGCGCGAGGCGCCGAGCGCGTGGAAGAGCCGGGCGGAAATGCTCTCGCCCTGGATTTTCCCCATCGTGCCCGCGTAACTGTAGGGCAGGATGCGCTCGGCGCCGCGTGACGCGACCTCAGTGAGACGCGCGGCGATGTCGGTGAGGGCGTCATCCCAGCTGACGCGCTCCCACTGGCCGCTGCCCTTGGGGCCCACGCGCTTCAGCGGGTGCAGCACACGCTCCGGGTGGTATGTGCGTTCAGCGTAGCGGCTCACCTTGGTGCAGAGCACGCCTGCCGTGGGCGGATGATCCGGGTCTCCTTCCACGCGTGTCACGCGGCCGTCCTGCACCGTGACGCGCATGGCGCAGGTGTCGGGGCAGTCGTGCGGGCAGGCGGCGCGGACGGTGCGCGCGGTCGAGGTGGCGAACGTGTTCATGGTGTGCTCCCGGAGGTGTCGCGGGCTTCGGAGTAAGCGCGTACGGTCAGGTCGAGGACTTGCAAGGAGACGGATTTGCTACCGCCCGCCACCCGCTGCTGCCCGGCCTCATGGAAGCCGAAGCCTGCGTGAAAACGCGCCGATCCAGGGTTGGGCGGTTCCAGATCGTATTCGCAGCAAAGCAGGTCCACGCCGCTGCTGCGCGCCACTGCCATCAGATCCTTGTAAAGCGCCGGCCCGATTCCGCGCCCACGCGCCGATGCCGAGACGACGATGCGGTCGATGTACAGGAAGCGCGGATAGCGCACGCAAAACCACAGATAGTTCGGGCTGTCGTAGCGCACGCCCTCGCGGAACACCAGCAGGAAGGCGAGCACGGTGCCGCCGTCCTCGACCACACGGTGGTAGTGTGCCTGCTCATGAAGCGATTCCAGCAGCGCGTGGTCCAACGGCGCCAGAACGGCCACCGAGGCGGCGTTCAGGGCCAGAATGGCGGTGAAGTCTGCGGCTGTGGCGGGGCGAATGAACATGCGATGCGGGCTCATCTGTACGAGGTATGCGGCGTGCGTGGCCAGCGCATCATAATCCCGTCGGGTCCGTTGCCGCCGCCTCCGGCGCCGCATAGGATTCCATCGTTTCTTCTCATAAGTCCAAAGAGGTTTCCCCGATGCAAGACACCCTCCACGGTATCTGCCGCTCCTGTGCCGCCATGTGCCCCATCGTCATCGATCGCGAAGACGGCGTGCCCACGCGGATCATCGGCGACAAGCACAACCCCGTGTACTGGGGCTACACCTGCATCAAGGGCCGCGAGATGGTGAACCAGGTCCGTCACCCGGACCGGCTGTTCAGCAGCATCCGCCGCGAAAAAGACGGCAGCTTCACGCCGATCCCGAGCGCGCAGGCCATGGACGAGGTCGCGCAGAAACTCAAACGCATCATCGACGAGCACGGCCCGCGTGCCGTAGCTACTTACGCCGGTACCTACATCTTCACGTACCCGGCCACGCAGCCCGTTTCCACGGCGTGGATGAACGCCATCGGCTCGAACATGATGTTCACCTCGAACACCATCGATCAGCCGGGCAAATCCATCGCGCCCGCGCTGCATGGCACCTGGCAGGCCGGGCCACAGGTCTTCGACGATGCCGATACCTGGTTGCTGGTGGGCGTGAACCCCATCGTTGCGCACTCCGGCGGCGTGCCCAACCAGAACCCCGCCAAGCGCCTGAAGGATGCCGTGGAGCGGGGCATGAAAGTGATCGTGATCGACCCGCGCCGCACCGAGTGCGCCGAGCGTGCCTTCGTGCACCTGCAGCCGAAGCCGGGCGAGGACGGTGCGATCCTCGCGGGCATGATCCGCGTGATCCTCAAAGAGCAGCTTTTCGATGCCGATTTCGTGCGGGCCAACGTACAGGGCGTGGACGCACTCGCACAGGCGGTCGAGCCCTACACGCCGGACTATGTCGCCGCCCGCGCGCAGATTCCTGCCGACGACCTGGTGCTTGCGGCCCGCACTTACGCGCAGGCCGAACGCGGCGGCGCCACGGCTGGCACTGGGCCCAACATGGCGCCGCATGGCAATCTCACGGAATACCTGCTGCTCTGCCTCATGAGCATCTGCGGACGCTGGCTCAAGGCCGGCGAGCGGGTGCCGAACCCGGGCGTGCTCGGGCCGAGTTTCGCGCCGCGCGCACAGGCGAACGCACCGTGGCCGGCGTGGGGCTACGGCGAGAAACTCCGGGTGCGCGGCTTCACCGACGCGGCCTGTGGCCTTGCCACCTCGGCGCTGCCCGACGAGATCCTCATGCCGGGCGACGGACAGGTGAAGGCGCTCATCTCCATCGGCGGCAACCCGCTGATGGCCTGGCCCGACCAGAACAAGACATTGAAAGCGCTGAAGGCCCTCGACCTCTTCGTCTGCCTCGACATCCAGAAGGTGCACAACAGCTGTCACCTGGCGGACTACACCATCGCTTGCAAGCACAGCCTCGAGAGTCCGGCCATGACCTTGCCGAACGAGATGCTGAGCTACTTCGGCACCGGCTTTGGCTTCTCCGTGCCTTACGCGCAGTACGCGCCGCCCGCCGCAGCGCTGCCCGAAGGGGCTGATGTGGTCGAGGAGTGGGAGTTCTTCTACGGCATCGCCAAGCGCATGCAGATCGCCCTCGAAATCAAAGTGGCCTACTCCTGGACCACCACCAGCGGGGAGCCGCGCCGCTACCGTTTCGACATGGAGAACAAGCCGGACACCGACGAGCTCTTCGAGGCGCTCTGCGATGGCGGGCGCGTGCCGCTCGCGACCGTGAAGAGCGAGCCGCAAGGGCGCGTGTTCGAAGGCGAGGATGTGTTCGTCGACGGCCCCGAGCCGGGCCGCGAGGCGCGCCTGCAGGTGGGGGATGCGACGATGTGTGCGGAACTCGCTGCCATTGCCGGCGAGCGGGAAGACAAGGACGCCGGCTTTCCGTTCCGCCTGATCAGCCGCCGCCTGCACCACGTGATGAACACCACCGGCCGCAACAACCCGCGCCAGATGCGCAAGCAGCGCTACAACCCCGCGTACATGAATCCGGGCGATCTGGTGGCACTGGGGCTGAAAGACGGCGACGAGGTGCGCATTGCCTCCCGCTATGGCGAGATACCGGGCATCGTCGAGGCGGAGGAGGGCATCCGCAGTGGCGTGATCTCGATGAGCCACTGCTTTGGTCCCGATCCGGAGAACCCCGGGCCGGTGCGCGAGTTCGGCTCCAACGTGGCGCTGCTCTCCAGCGTGGAGCACGAGGTCGATCCTTACAGCGGTATCCCCCGCATGAGCGCGATCCCGGTGCGGGTGTTGATGGCCTGAGCCAGTCCGGATGCGCGACCACGGCGGCAGCCTTGGTCGCGCAGCCTCAGGCGCTGCGCCCCGTGAACCCGAGCGCGCTGCCCATGCGCTCCCGCCCCAATGCCGGCGTCACGGCGCCCTTTTGCCACGCCGCTCTTCCGGCAATGAACACATCCGAGACCACGCCTTCGGAGCGGTTGACCAGTTGCTCGGCCTGCAGCTCATCGCGCCAGATGAGTTGGCGGGAGCGATCGCTGTCATAGCGCGCGAGGGCGACAGGGTCCACCACCGTGATGTCGGCGCGTGCGCCGGGCGCGAGTGAGCCAGCGTCGATCCCGAAGAATTCCGCAGGCGCCCGCGTCAGGCGGCGCACGGCTTCCGCCACACGCCCCATGCCCTCTTCGGCGGCGATCTTCAGCGTGAGAAGGTTGCCGTCGTAGAAGGCGAGGTTGGAGAGATGCGCCCCGCTGTCGTTGAATCCCGGCAGCGTATTGGGGTCGAACAGGAGTTCGCGCAAGCGTCGTGGATCGCGATTGGCGATCACGGTGTGCCAGCGCAGGGACTTGTCCCAGCACTGCAGCAGGTGGATGAAGAAGGCCGCCTCGTCGTTCAGGGAGCGCGGGCAGGTCTCGAAGAAATCCCGTTCCTGCCCAGTGCGCGCGACCCTGGCGTCTCCTGCCTGGAAGGCGAGCAGCCTTGCATGAGCGGCCGCGAGGGACGCGCCGCACCAGGCTTCGACGGGGCAGCGATCGACCACCACGTCGGCCAACTCGCGGGAGAAATTGTCGAGTGGCATGCCGATCAGCGCGCGCAGCCGCGCGCCATCGAAGCCGCGGCGCCCGCGGTACCAGTCATGGCGGAACTGCGCCATCCACGCCGGGTCCGCCATCAGCCGCGCTCGCCCCTCCCGGTCGTCAAGGTCCAGTGCCATCAGGGCGCGCGTCGAGGGCATCTCTTCCATGATCGGATTGGTGACGCCATCGGCCCAGATGGTGAAGGGTGCCGACAGCGCCTGCAGGTGCATGTTCCCGCCGAAGAAACGGGAGTTCACCAGACGCGTCATGCCAAGCAGGGCCCTGCTGCCGCGCGGGTTGGCGGCGAACTCGACCGCTGCCAGCGCCGTCACGCGCAAGGCCTTGCCGTGCAGGCGCGCGCTGGACAGCAGGTAGTTGCGCAGTGTCTCCAGCGGGCGGTCGGGCATGGGCGTCACCTGCCACACGCGGTCGGCCGCGCGCAGGATGCCGGTGAGGGCCTTCAACTCCCCGAAGCTCGCGAACTGCGTGGGAATACGGCGATCCCGGTGCGGGTCGTTGGCGAGGTAGTGGAAGGGCAGCCCGTCGGTGGAAAATCCGACATAGCCCTGGTCGATCGCGTCCTGCAGGAGTTGCTGCATCCGCGCGAGCTCTGTCGGCGTGGGTTCGCGGCGGATGGAGTCCTCGAGCCCCATCACCTGGATGCGGAGCATCGAGTGTGGCACCAGCGGCACCATGTTGGGGCCGAGCGCAATGGAGCCCAGGTGTTTCAGGTAGTCCGCGGAGTTGTCCCAGTCCATGCGGTCCGCGCAGCGCGAGAGCACGTGCTTGGGGATGTTCTCGACGCGCGCGAAGCAATCGACAATCGGATCCTGCCCGGGTGATCGCTGTGCGCCGAAGGCAGCTCCCAGCGAGCAGTTGCCCACCACCACGGTGGTGGTGCCGTGCCGCACTACCTCGGAGAGGCCGGGCGCGAGTTCCACCTCGAGGTCCAGATGGGTGTGGATGTCGATCAGGCCGGGCATCAGCCAGTGGCCTTCGCGGTGCAGCACCTCACGCGCGTTGGCGTGGGGCAGTCCGGCCGCGCAGGCCACCACTTTGCCGTCGGCAATGGCGACGTCGAGGCGCTCGGGCGCCGCACCGCTGCCGTCGAACACCAGCGCCCCGGTGATCAGCGTGTCCCAAGGCTGTGCTTGCATGAGGCTGCTCATCGGGTCTTTTCGTCGGGACAGGGAACGGAACTGCTGCCCGCCGGCGCCGCAGCCGCGCAACCGCGCTCACGCCGCGCGTCCTCGATTCCGCCGGCATTGCGAACGCGCGTGTAGCCGAGGCTTTCGAGTTGCATCTTGGCCACGCCCGAACGGCCGCCCGCCGCGCAATAGAGCACGATTTCCGTGTTCCGGTCGGGCGCCAGTGCCTCGATGCTGCGCGTGATCTCGCTGTGCGGGATGTTCGGATCCGAGCCGAGGCTGCGCTCGGCGTACTCGTCGGGGGAACGCACGTCGATCCAGAGCGGTGCCGACCAGGTGCCCGCAGAGGCGAGGACGGCGCTCAGCATGGCGGGATAACGGAGGTGCTGCATATCTGTCTCCGACCGGATGGGGAGGGGTGATTCTGTCCGGTCCGGGGCGGGCCCTCAATCTTTACTGCGGGAGGCAGGAAAATTCTTTCGCGCCGCCTTGAAATTGCAATCAGCCCTGTTAATCATTCCAGCAACATCCTTCACAGGAGCTGCACCCACAGAAGCCCACCCAAACGAGCGCCGCGATTCGATCTTCAGCTACCCACGAGGTATTCCCGCATATGGCGAAGAGATCCCAGGCACGACGCAAGACCTTCCAGAGGCAGAACTACGAGGAGACCACATTCAGGGACCGCAAGACCCGCACCGGCCGGCGACAGGACCAGGACAACGCCAACGCCAACGTTGTCGACCTGAATGCCCGCACCCACCTTCACACCGCCTACGCGGCGCCACGGGCACCCGCCCCGCTCGAAGCCCGCACTCCCGCCCAGAAACGCTACATCGACGCCATCCGGCGCCACAGCCTCACGTTCGGCATCGGCCCTGCGGGCACCGGCAAGAGCTATTGCGCGGGTGCGCTGGCGGCGCAGGCCCTGGAGGCGGGACAGATCGACCGGATCATCCTCACCCGACCCGCGGTCGAGGCCGGCGAGCAACTGGGCTTCCTGCCCGGGGATCTGGACGAGAAGTTCTCGCCCTACATCGATGCCTTCCGCGACATCCTGAACGCGCGCCTCGGTGCCGGCACCGTCGATTACTGCCTGCGCCACGGCCGCATCCAGGCCTCACCGCTCGCCTACATGCGCGGCAAGACCTTCGACGACCGCACTTTCGTGGTGCTCGACGAAGCGCAGAACACCACGCCCGCGCAAATGAAGCTCTTCCTCACACGGATCGGGGAGGGTGCAAAGGTGGTGGTGAACGGCGATGTGCGCCAGAGCGACATCCGCGGCCCCAACGGCCTCGAGGACGCGAT
>JBILEG010000166.1:0-7198 GCA_044352225.1 Pseudomonadales bacterium
TCCCTTCGCGAGCCAGAACCGCAAGGATTTCTTCAACCTGCTCGATGTGTACCTCGACTCGGTGTTCTTCGCGCGGCTGGACCCGATGGACTTCGCGCAGGAAGGCCATCGCCTCGAATTCGCAGACCCCAAAGACGCCACGAGCCCACTCGAGTTCAAAGGCGTGGTCTACAACGAGATGAAAGGCGCGATGAGCGGCATCTCGAGCCTGCTCTGGCAGACGCTGACCAAGTACCTCTTCCCCAGCACCACCTACCACTACAACAGCGGCGGTGACCCGGAGCACATCCCGGATCTGAGCTACGAGGGTCTGGTCGATTTCTACCGCAGCCATTACCACCCCAGCAACGCGGTGTTCATGAGCTATGGCGACATCCCGGTCAGTGAACTCCACGCCCGCTTCGAGGAGCGCGCGCTCACGCGCTTCCAGCGACTCGACATCCACGTCGCCGTCCCCGACGAGAAGCGCTACTGCGCACCCATCGCCGTCGAAGAGGCCTACGCCTGGGAAGAAGAGGAAACGCCGGAATCGCGCAGCCACATCGTGATCGGCTGGTTGCTCGGCAAGTCCACCTCGCTGGAAGAACTGCTGGAAGCACATCTGCTGAACGGCGTGCTGCTCGACAACAGTGCCTCTCCCCTGCAATTGGCACTGGAGACCACCGATCTCGGCGCTTCGCCCTCCCCGCTCTGCGGCATCGAGGATTCGCAGCGCGAGATCGTCTTCAGCTGCGGCCTGGAAGGCAGCGACCCGGAAGAAGCCAAAGCCGTGGAACGCCTCGTGCTCGACACGCTCGAGCGCGTCGCCACCGACGGCATACCGGTGGAGCAGGTGCGAGCCGTGCTGCACCAACTGGAACTGCACCAGCGCGAGATCAGCGGCGATGGTTATCCCTTCGGGCTGCAACTCGGGCTGATGGCGCTCACCGGCGCGATCCACCGTGGCGATCCGGTGGCCGTGCTGGACCTCGAGCCCGTGCTGGAAAAACTCCACCAGCAGATCGAAGACCCGGACTACATCCGCCGCCTCGTCCGCGAACGTCTGCTCGACAACCCGCACCGCGTGCGCCTGGTGATGAACCCCGACGCCGGGCTCGCCGAGCGCCGCCGTAACGCCGAGCGCCGGCAGTTGGACGCCATCCGCGCCACGCTGGGCGAGGACGACTGCAGCCGCATCATCCAGACCGCTGCCACGCTGGCCGAGCGCCAGAACAGCACCCCGGACGACAGCTGCCTGCCGCGTGTCACCATTGCCGACGTGCCGGCCGGCGTGCCCGACATCCCCTGCGTCGCACGCAGTGCCGCGGGCCTGCCGCTCACCACCTACACGCGCGGCACCAACGGCATCGTGTACCAGCAACTGGTGGCGACACTGCCCGCGCTGCCCGAGGAACTCCTCGATCTCCTGCCCTACTACGGCAACTTCCTGACCGAAGTGGGCAGCGCCGGGCGCAGCTACCTCGACACCCAGTCCCTCGCTGCCGCCGTGAGCGGCGGTGTCAACGCCTACAACTCGATGCGCGGCGGCGTGCAGGACGAGCAGGACACGCAGGGCGTGCTCGTGGTTTCCTCCAAGGCGCTCGGCCGCAACGCCGAAGCCATGTTCCAGCTGCTGCGTGAAACCTTCGCCGAGCCGCGTTTCGACGAGCACCAGCGCCTGCGCGAACTCGTGAGCCAGATGCGCGCACGCCGTGACCAGTCGGTCACAGGCAGCGGCCACTCGCTCGCCATGACGGCCGCCTCCGCAGGCATGAGCCCCTCGGCCCGCGTACAGCACGAGCTCTCGGGGCTGGAAGGCATCCGCCGCACGCGCGCACTCGAGAAAGCACTTGCAGAGGACACGGCGCTCGCGCAGTTCGCCGGGCGCCTCGACGCGCTGCACGCCGCGGTGCTGGGCTCCACACGCCAACTGCTGCTCGTGACCGACGAGGCCCACATCGAAAGCTGCTCCGCGCTGCTCGATGCCTGCTGGGCCGCAGCGCCTGCGCAAGGGCCGGAGGCTCGCCTCGCGCTGCCCGGCGTACGCAGCGCCGTGCGCGAGATCTGGCAGACAAGCACCCAGGTGAATTTCTGCGCCAAGGCCTACGCCACCGCACCCGTCGGCCATAAAGACGCCGCAGCACTCACGGTGCTGGGCGGCTTCCTGCGCAACGGCTTCCTGCACCGCGCGATCCGCGAGCAGGGCGGCGCCTACGGTGGCGGGGCCTCGCAGGATTCCGCAGCAGCCTGCTTCAGGTTCTACTCCTACCGGGACCCGCGCACCGCCGCCACGCTGGCCGACTTCGATGCATCGCTCGACTGGCTGCAATCCACGCCGCACGCCTACCAACCGCTGGAAGAGGCGATCCTCGGCGTGATCAGCTCGATCGACAAACCCGGCTCACCCGCGGGCGAGGCGAAGAAGCACTTCCACGAGGCGATCTTCGGGCGCGATACCGCGCAGCGCCGCGCCTTCCGCGAGCAGGTACTGGCGGTAACGCTGGAAGACCTGAAACGGGTCGGCGCGAGCTATCTGGACCCGTCACGCGCCAGCGTGGCCGTGATCACCAGCGCGCCGGGTGCAGAGGCATTGGCAAAGGAGTCGCAAGTGGCAGGGGCCACGCTCCGCACGCTCTGAACGATTGTGGGAACGGGGAACACGACAATGCGCGAGATCGACTGGTACTTCGACCCGATCTCGCCCTATGCCTACCTCGCCTTCACCGAGTTGCACACGCTCGCGCCGCTCGCTCGGGTGCGCCTGCGGCCGGTGCTGTTCGCAGGCCTGCTCGCACACTGGGACAACGTGGGCCCTGCCGAGATCGTGCCCAAACGCGCATGGACCTACCGCTTCTGCGCGTGGCAGGCGATGCAGAAAGGGATTCCCTTCTCCTCCCCTGCCTCGCACCCTTTCAACCCGCTGCCGTGGCTGCGGCTGGCGACCGTGACGGCGGGCGATGAAACCGCCGTACGCCGGATTTTCGAGGAAATCTGGACCACCGGCGCGGAGGCCGGAGACCCGCTGCGGGCGCACGCCCTGGCACGCGAACTCGGTGTGGACCCCGCAACACTCGGCGATCCTTCGGTCAAAGAGCAACTGCGCGCCGCAACCGACAACGCCGTCGCGCACGGGGTGTTCGGTGTACCCACACTGCTGATAGACGGGCAGGTGTTCTGGGGAGCGGATGCGCTGGACTTTGCGCGCGCCTGTCTGGAAGACCCGCAACTGTTGCAGCACCCGGGCTTGCTGCTGCCGGAGATTCCGATGGGCGCGGTGCGGCGCAACCGTTGATCAGCGGCTGGCCGCGCCGAGCAGTTTGTCGACCAGGGTGAACAGACCCATGCCGGCCAGCATGGCAGCCACGAACACAAGTATCCCCGGCTCATAGAACCCCGCACCGCCCCACTGCCCCGCACCGAGCGAGGCGAGCGCAGGCCCCGGGCAGATGCCCGCGATGCCCCAACCCACACCGAAGATGGCAGAGCCCACGACGAGGCGCGTGTCGATATCTTTGCGCGTGGGCACCTGGAACGCCGGCGCCAGCACGGGAGCCGCGCGACGCATCGTCAGCCTGTAGGCCACCGCGTTAACGGCCAGCCCCGCGGCCATCACCACGGCAAGCGTGGGATCCCATGCACCGGCGATATCCAGAAAACCGAAGACCTTGGCCGGGTTCAGCATTCCCGAGATCGCGAGTCCCAGCCCGAAGAGCACACCCACCACCAGTGCCGCGAGATTCATGCACCACCCCCGAGGAGATGACGCAGCACAAAAACCGTCATCATGGCGCTGCCCATGAAGGTGGCCACCGCCACCAGAGAGCGCGGCGAGAGGCGCGCGAGCCCGCAGATACCGTGGCCGCTCGTACAGCCCGAGCCCAGCCGCGAACCAAAGCCCACCAGCAATCCACCCACCACGAGCATGAAAGAGGATGTACCCGCGGAACCGGCAAGCGGCGCCCCCGAGAACACCCGCACCACCAGCGCGCCGAGTGCAAGCCCCGCCACGAAGAGCAGCCGCCAGCCCATATCACCCGCACGCGGTGGCAGCAAACCGCCCACGATGCCGGAGATGCCCGCGATGCGGCCGTTCAGCGCCAGCAAAAGCGCCGCGGCGAGGCCGATGAGTGCGCCACCGATGGCGCCACTGAGCGGTGTGAAGTTCTCCATCCAGCAGCCCTCCCTGAGCGCCTCAGCTGCTCACGTGCAGCGTGAGGTGCACTTCCGAATTGAGCGAGTTGGACACCAGGCAGGCTTTCTCGGCCTTCTCGAGCAGCCGCTCGGCGCGGGCCACGTCGGCACCCGCCGGCACGCGAAGATGCACCGTCAGGTTGATATGTGTGAACCGCGTACCCGTGTCGGTTTTCTCGAGCACACCTTCACCGCCACAGTCGATTTCGATCCACTCGAGACGGGAGGCGCCCGCGATGGCGCGGAAGCTCAGCACGAAGCAATCGGACACGGCAGCGACGAAGAGCGTCTCGGGGGACCAGTTCCCCTCCGGCCCGCCAAATTCCGGGGGCGCACTGCTCTGGATGTCCTCCAGTTCCCGCGACCGCAACGTCACTACCCCTGCAGGGGTGGCAAGGGCACTGACGGTGTAGCGGTGCGGGAAGGGATGCATCGGGTGTTCTCCTGGTTCAGGTTTCGGTGGCGCGTACGCCTTTCTCGTAGCGAGTGTACACGTAGACCGGGATGCCCAGACCACCCAGATGTTCCGTCACCAGCGGGAACACGTCCTCCCACGCAAGACGCCCGACACCCGTGGCAAGACGCGGCAGCGCGAGGCTCTTCAGGCCTTCCGCCTGCACGAGTTTGTGCAGCGAACGCAGCGCGTGGTTCACGTTCGGCAAGCTCGCGGTGCCGGGCTTCTCGCCATGGCCGTAGGCGGATTCCTGTGTCATCAGGCTCACGATCCGTGTGCCGTCGGCAGCCCCCCAGAGCCAGGCGTCACCGGCCTTCGGGTGCGCGTCGTGGCAGTAGTGTCGGAAGTCCTTGTAGAGCGCGGGCCACTGCTCGCGCAGCGAGAGCGCCAAGCCTTGTCCGAAATTGTCGTTGGGCGAGACGCCGTGCGCGATGGCCTGTGCGCCGGTGAGAAGAATGTCGCCGTGTACTTCGCGGATCATGCCTGTGTTCCTTTTGCGGCTGGCGCTGCAAATGCACAGCGCCGACAGGGAAATGCTAGGCGCCGCAAGCAGGGCGGGCGTTGATTCAGGTCAGCGCTTGCTCCCTTTCGAAGAGTTCGTACTGCGCGGGGTTGGCCTGCTCGCGCAGATCCACGAAACGCACGCCCACGCCGAGCAGTCGCACCGTCTGGTCACTGCGACCCAGCGCCTCCTCCAGCAAGCTGGCAAAGGCGCCCTCCTGCAGTTCACGGCCGCTGCACTCCGCGCTGGTCAGCTGGAAATCGGCGAACTTGATCTTCAGATGCAGCTTGGTGACGAGGTAGCCCTCGTCGACCCGGCGCAAACGCGAGCGCAGCGTAAGCAGCAGCTCAGGCAACTGGCGCCGGCAGGCCTCGAGCCCGCGCAGATCCTCGGCATAGGTTCGCTCGACGCTCAGCGACTTGCGCCGCTGCGAAGGCTGCACCGCGCGCGTGTCGATACCTCGGCACAGTTCGAAAAGCCGCTGCCCGAAACGCCCGAATCTCTCGGTCAGATCGAAGACCGTGTGCTGGCGCAGATCCGCGCAGCTCTCGACCCCCATGCGCTGCAAACGCTCAGCGGTAGCCTTGCCCACACCGTAGATGCGCTTCACCGGCAGCGCGGCGACGAAGGCATCGACCTCCTCCGGGAGCACCACGCATTCGCCGTCGGGCTTGTTCCAGTCGCTAGCCACCTTGGCCACGAACTTGTTGGGCGCCACACCCGCCGAGATCGTGATGCCGATCTCGCGGCGCACGCGCTGGCGGATATCGCGCGCAATCAGCGTGGCGCTGCCGCGACAGGCGGTGGATTCGGTGACGTCGAGGTAGGCCTCGTCCAGCGACAAGGGCTCAACGAGATCGGTGTAGTCGTAGAAGATCGCGCGTATCTGCCGCGAGACTGCCCGGTACTTCTCGAAGTTCGGTGGAATGATCAGTAGCCCGGGGCAGAGCCGACGTGCGTGCGCCGAAGGCATGGCAGAGCGCACGCCATAGGTGCGCGCGATGTAATTGGCCGTGGTGAGCACCCCACGGCGATCGGCATCACCACCCACGGCCACCGGCAGTTCGGCGAGGGAGGGATCATCCCGGATCTCGACGGCTGCGAAAAAGCAGTCGCAGTCGAGGTGGATGATCTTGCGCTGCGGGGCCTGCGGATCCAGTTGTGACGCCTCGTGCCGGGATGGTGTAGCCTTCGGGCGCGCCAGCGTGCGCCACCGGCCCCGTGCCGGCATCAACATCCTGCCACAGCAGTTCATCCGCGGAGGACATAATGAGCACCGACAAGAACGCCCCCTTCACCAGAGCCACGATGGGCATCGTGGACGGCCTGCCGCTCACCGCGAGCAGCGGCGGCATCGAAGACCTGCGCCGGGATGTGCAGATGCTGATGGACATGGAGGCGATCCGGCAAGTCAAGCACCGCTACTTCCGCTGCATCGACACCGCCAACGTGGCCGAGTTGGCAGAGATCTTCCACGACGATGTGGAAGTGCATTTCGTGGGCGGTACCTACGAGTGGAAGCTGAACGGCAAGGCCCAGTACCTGGGCTCCATCGGCGGCGCTTTCCATAACCAGTCGATCGGCCACCACAACGCCCACCACCCCGAGATCCAGATGCTGAGCGCCACCGAGGCCACCGCCATCTGGTACCTGAACGACCACATGTGGCAGCTCGACACGGGCATCTACACCCGCGGCACCGCGCTCTACTGGGATCGCTACCTCAAGGTCGACGGCCGCTGGCTGATCCGCGAAACGCGCTATCGCCGCATCTACGAGATGAACGGCAAGCCCGACACCAGCATGAAGATCGATTACAACTACCTGGCGTTGTTCGGGTCTCAGAAATAGAGCGCATCCCTGCCGAATGGCTGTCGCGGGCATGGCCCGCTCCCACGGCTCTGGATTTGGTAGCGGGCCACACCCCCGAATCCCCCGTAGGAGCGGGCCATGCCCGCGACGATCCCCCGTAGGAGCGGGCCATGCCCGCGACTCGCGACCGGGGTCACCGGGCTCACTTCACCGCTTGAGCTCTTCCCGAAGCACCCGCCGTGACATCGCCAAACCCAGGG
>JBILEG010000167.1:0-7194 GCA_044352225.1 Pseudomonadales bacterium
TGCGGGCGGCCTTCGCGAGCTGGTGCGCACGCACGAGCCCGCCAGGCTGGTCGATACGCTGATTGCCGGCGCCTTCATCGAGTCGCGCTCCTGCGAGCGTTTCGCAGCGCTGGCGCCCCGGCTCGACCCGGAACTCGGCGCGTTCTACACGCGCTTGCTCGCCTCGGAATCGAGGCATTTCCGTGCCTATCTGGCCGCCGCCGAACGTGCCGCAGGGGGGCGCGATATCAGCGCTCGCATTGCGGAATTCCGTCTCCGCGAACAGGAACTGATCGAGGCGCCGGACGGGGAGTTCCGTTTCCACAGTGGTCCGCCATCGGTACTGGCGGCCGCATGATCCGCATGACAAGGAACCGTCGGTGCTGAAGATGTTTCTGCGCTCTGCCGCTGTCGGCATCGTGATCGCGCTCGCCATTCTCTATTGGCCCACGGGCGCCGCCAAAGCGCCCGCCGTTAGTGCCACGCCGCTGGTTCAGGTCTACACCACGAAGACCTGCACGTACTGCAAGCTGCTACGCCAGTACCTGGGCGTCCGCGGCATCGCTTACACCGAGTACGACATCGAGACCAACGCCTCCGCGCGCCTTGCCTTCGAAGGTTCAGGTGGGCGGGGCGTGCCCTTTGTCGTGATCGGCGCGCAGCGCATCCACGGCTTCAATCCGGTGGCGCTCGAGAGGGCGCTCGCCCACGCTGGCGCTGCCGTTACTGCTTCGCAGGCCACGTCCGCGTCGGGTTGATTCGTTTTTCTCCGCGCTTACGGGTCTTGAGTAATTTAGGCCGCTGGCTGATATTGCTCGCACCCACGACTGCGGAGCGTGCACACAAGCCATGAAGTTCGGACTCCTGATCCCGCTTGCCTTTCCCTATGCCACGCGCGACTTCGTCGAGCGCCTCGGCAGGCTTGCCGAGGCACACGGCTTCGATTCCCTCTGGATCGGCGAGCACGTGGTGATACCCACCGTGCTCACCTCGGAGTACCCGGTGTCGGACGATGGACAGCTGCCTTCGGCGGTGCGCTACGGGGAACTCGACCCGTGGACCACGATCTGCTTCCTCGCGTCGATCACGCAGCGCATCCGTCTTGGGGCTTGCACCATCGTGCCGCAGCGCAATCCCGTCTATTCCGCGAAGGAGATCGCCAACGCCGATTGGCTCTCGGGCGGGCGCGTGGATTTCGGTGCGGGCATCGGCTGGGCGAAGGAAGAGTTCGAGGCCGCCGGCGTGAGCTTCGAGCGCCGTGGCGCACGCTGCAATTCGTATCTGAAGCTGATGCGCGCGCTCTGGACGCAACACGCCGCCGCGTGGTCCGACGAGTTCTACCAGATGCCCGAGAGCCTCCTGTACCCGAAGCCAGTCCAGAAGCCGCACCCGCCGATACATATCCTCGGGCAGTCGGGCGCGCCCATCGAGCGTGTGGCGGAACTCGGTGACGGTTTCTTCCCGCTGGACCAGTCGCCCGAGCAGATGGCCGTGATCGTGCGCGATCTGGACGTCGCACTGCAGAAGCGCGGGCGCAGCCTATCGGAAGTGCTTGTGTCTGCCACGCCATACACGAGCGGCTGCGATCTCGCGAAGGCAAAGGCCTATCGCGAGGCGGGCGTGGATCAGGTGGTGCTGTTCGAGTTCATCGAAGACATCGCGCAACTCGAACCGGTGATCGAACGGCTCGCACGTGAAGTGGTGAGGCCGGGCCGGGATATCTGAGCAGTTTCATCAAGGAGCCATCTCGCATGGGAAACCTTCATCTCCCCCACCACGTCAGCCTTGAGGGTAAGGTCGCCATCGTCACGGGCGCTGCGCAAGGCATTGGACGCGCCATCGCCTGCGTTCTGGCGCAACAGGGTGCGGCCGTGATGGCCACGGATCTGCCGGCGGAAAGCAGCAGGCTCGGTGCCCTTGTCGGGGAAATCACCTCTGCCGGCGGGCAAGCGCGGGCATATACGGCCGACGTCGCGCTCAAGTCACAGATCGACGCGCTTGTGTCAGCCACGGTGGACTGGGCCGGCAGAGTCGACATCCTCGTGAACAACGCGGGCATCCACGGCTACCCGGCACCGCTTCTCGGCACCACCGAAGCCGAGTGGGACCGCCTGATGGCCGTCAATGTGAAGGGCCCGCTCTTCGCCTGCCAGGCCGTCGTTCCGCACATGCGCAAACAAGGCGGTGGCAGTGTGATCAACATCGCCTCGGATAGTGCCTTCGACGTCATCGCCGACGAGGGTGGTTACGGCATATCCAAGATTTCCGTCGTGCGGATGGCCTCATACCTCGCCAAGGAGCTCTCGGGAAGCGGCATCCGCGTGAACTCGCTCGCGCCGGGGTGGGTGCGCACGCGACTGACGGATTCCTTCTTCACCGACCCGACGGCAGCGTCATCGATACTCGAGGCAGTCCCCGCGCGGCGTGTCGCGGACCCGGAGGAGATAGGCAAGGTGGTGCTGTTCCTCGCGTCGGATCTCGCGAGTTACGTGAACGGACACTGCATCGTCGTCGATGGAGGACGTGTGGCCGGCATTCCGGCCTGAGGCAGGCCGCGTCCCTGCGACCTGTTCGTCGGCGCGTTTGTCTGCGCGGCTGGCTCAGCGATCGCGCGCAGCGAATACGCTGGTCGCGGCCGGGCCGCGCTGGAACACCATGATCCGCATTCCGAGGCTCGCATCGCGCGAGAAGTACGCGTAGCGATCACCCGTGCCCGGAATCTCGACCCAGGAAGTGCCGGGCGGCAGCGCAGCGCCATCGCCCGCGGTCATGGTGATACCTTCACCCGACATGCGCTGCGTGAAGGCCTCGATGTCGCTGACCTCGGCGGCCAACTCGAGTATTGCGCCATGCCCCAGCGCCGGATCGTCGATCAGCCGGTTGCCCGGTCCTTCGGGCGCCATGAGCGAGATCCAGTTGCCGCGGTCGTTGGCGCGGAGCCACGCGTGATCGCCGTCGTCCATTCCCGTCCAGGCACGCGGGAGTGCGGGAGCTGCGGCTGCTGGGCCGAGATCGAGCGTATCCGTGTAGAGGAGGCGCGCGGCGTCGAAGTTCCCGGTGATGACCACCGTGTGATCGAAGCGAGGTGCGTCGCGTGGCGTGTGTTGTTCCTCGGGCCAGGTACGGTCGCGCCGGATGATTACCCCGGACGGGTACTCCCAGAAGAGCTCGATGCTCGTCCCCTGCGCGACGTCCACGGGCAGGTAGCTCAGCAACTCGTCGCCGCGCTGGCGTTCGCCGTTCTCGTCGAGGAACCATTCGCGCAGCAGGCCGCCTTGCTGCATCGGGTTGCCATCCATGCCCATCAGCGTGACGCCGAGCTGCTCCATGCGCGCGCAGGAGGCATCGAAGTCCAGCACCTCGAAATCCAGTTCCACCAGGCTGCCGTCGCCCTTCTGCCTGAGAAAGTCCAGGCCCGGCCCTGCTGTCGTCGGCTGTACGAGCTCAAGCCAGAAGCCGTTGGCATCGACGAAAGCGAGGAGCATGCCGCCGTAGACCGTGTCGTCCTCGTCCACGCCGAAGACGAGCGGGTGGCGTCGCCAGCCGAGCGCACGCTCGAGGAATGCGACGCTGCGATCGATGTCCTCGACCCAGATGGCCATGTGCTCGAGGCGGGGTCTGGTGGGGTGTTTGCTCGAATCTGCAGTTGCCATGAAACAGTTTCCTTATATTAGGCCGATGGCCTAGTATTGGCGCGATGCCCTCATCTGTCAATCAGCTGACAGCCTTGAAACCTGTCAGGTGCGTGCAGACAATGGCCCGCGGACACCGTGCCGGTGCGCCGCACACGAATTTCTACAAGAGCGGGTGCGGTGCACGCGCCGGAGCAGAGCATGGGCCAAAAAGGCGACGCCAAACGACAGCAGATCCTCGACACTGCCAAGGAGATCTTGCTCGACCGCGGGGTTGATGCACTGGTGCTGCGCGACATCGCGGAGCGGCTCGGCATCACGCACGGCAACCTTCAGTATTACTTCCGCACCAAGCAGGAACTGCTGGTCGCCATCTTCGACCGCGAGATCGCCAAGTACACCGACAGCCTGCATGAGGCTGTTGCCGCCACCACGACGCGACGCGGGCGCCTCGGTGCCATCGTCGATGCAGGCCTGGAAGAAATCCGTTCCCCGGACACGGCGCTCTGGCGCATGGCGATCTCGATGTCAGACCACAGCCCTGACATGGCAGTCCTGCTCAAGAAAGAAAACGACCTCTACCAGAGCGCGGTGGCCAAGGAGCTCAAGCTGATCGCGCCCGAACTCTCACCCCAGCGGCGGCGACAGATCGCGCGCATCATCCACGCGATCCTCGACGGGCTCGCCATCCAGTTCGCCCACGAAAACCCCAACGCACCGGAAATGCGGGCGCTGGAAAGCGAGATCAAGGCAGCGCTGATCGCGCTGGTCGAGGCAAAGTGAGGGCGCGGCCCCTGCGGGCCGCCCCAGCCCGGGTCAGCGGAAATCCGCCGGCTGATAGGTTTTGAGAATCTTGCCGTAAGGCAGATCAGCCGTCATACGCATGTACTTGGCGTCCACTATCTGCCGTACCGGCAAGTTCACATCGGAGATCCTGTCGACTTCCAGCGTCGCTGCACCGCCATACAACTCGTCCTTGCCGTCCGGGCCTTTGTGGGGGACTCCAAAAAACAGGACGGAGTTCAATTGCGCGAGGGCGGGTGTATCGCCACCTTCGACATCGGGAATGACTTTCAACACGGCAAGCGGCAACGCTTCCATAGCGGATGCGGGCAAGTTGGTGTCCGGCAGGATGAATGCCTTCGCGGCGATATGACCGGGCTTGACCTCGACAACCGCCTCGATCTCTCCCGTGCCGTGTTTGATCAGCTCGATACGATGGGCGAGCTTTTTGCCAAAGCCCCAGATTTCCCGGCCCATGGTCAGGGCATTCTCGGTGGTCACATACACCGCGTTGGTGTAGCCGTAGACCTGGCCCTGATGCTGGCAAAGAATGCCCGTGTACACCTCGCCATACGGACCACCGCTGGTGGTGAAGTGGTTGACCTCGATCACCATGAACGCCACGGCGGGTTCGACCAGTTCGAGTTCGGACGGCAAGACATCCAGCGCTGCGTCTTCATCGGTGAGATAGGTGAGCATCACCGCTTCCGTGTCGCGGTAGTACCACGGGCCTCTTTTATACGCTGGCTTGTGCGCAGGCATGGTGGTGCCCCATTTGTCCGGAGTCAGTCTGCCCTGCTTTGCCATCTGGATGAGCTCCACGTGAAGATGAAGAAAGTATGAATGACATAAAAAGAATACGGCGGCCTAAAAAAGACTGCAACCGTTCACCCGAAATCGCAGACCTCTTCCTGATAACACAATAAAAAGGCCTTATGCAGGCTCTCCATGAGGGTTTGCCTAATTTAGGCCATGGGCTTAATCTTGGCCGGTCGCTGCCCGACAGGCGGGCTGCGCGGCGGAGGCTCCATGCGAGATCGGGCGCTCAGCAAGCAGGCGATGCGTTCCGGGGAATCCCGGGATGCGATCCTGTCTGCGTATCGCGAGCGTAGCCCCCGTTCTGCCGCGCTCTACCGGCGTGCGCGCGAGGTCCTGGCCGGCGGCACTACCGGCAACCTGCGTCACTTTCCGCCGTACCCGCTGTACTTCCGCACCGGCAGCGGAAGCCGCATCACCGATATCGACGGCAACGACTACATCGACTGCTTCCTCTGCAACGGTCCGCTGTTGCCCGGGCACCGGAACGAGCGGATCGAGCAGGCGGTGCGGGAGCACGTCGGGACAGGCACCCTCGTTCCCAACCCGGAACTCGCTGTGGAGGCCGCGCGTGCAGTGCAGCGTGCAGTGCCGTGTGCGGAGCGCACACGTTTTCTGAACAGCGGCACCGAAGCGGTGATGACGGCCGTGCGCCTCGCGCGGGCATACAGCGGAAAGCCCGGGATCGTGAAGTTCTTCGGGCATTACCACGGGCAGGACGACCAGTTCCTCGTCGGCCTTGACCCGACGGCCTTGCCCTTCGGTTCGGGGGTTCCGACAGACGCCTTTGCCAGCACCCGGCTGCTTCGCCACGGCGATACCGAAGCACTTGACGCAATGCTGACGCGCGATCGGGATATCGCTGCCGTGATGCTCGACCCCGCGATGCACTCCGGTGGATTGTGGGGAAGCTCGCGCGAGTATCTGCAGGCCGTTCGCGCGATCACCGAACGACACGGTGTGCTGCTGATATTCGACGAAGTGATCACCGGCTTCCGCCTTGCTCCCGGCGGCGCGCAGCAGCTGCACGGCGTGACGCCGGATATCGCCACCTATGCCAAGGCGCTTGGAGCGGGAGAGAAACTCGCGGCGGTCGCAGGGCGCGAGGCCGTGATGCGCGTGCTCGATCCGGAGCGCCCCGCCGGTACGCCTTTCGCGTTCCAGTCCGGCACGGGCAATGACGGCACGGCCGCGCTCGCAGCCGGTGTTGCAGCGATCGCCCTTTACGAGGAGCTCGGTCGCTCGGGTGGCTACGAACGCCTTGACGGCCTCGCTCAGCGCCTTGCGCAAGGGCTGCGCACGGCGTTCGCGGCGCGGGGTGTGCCCTTCCACGCGAACCAGCACGGTCCGATGCTGCAGTTGTTCCTGTCAGACGCCACGCCGGGCTTCGAGGCCTTCGCCGGGCTGCCGGCGGAACCCTTGCAGCTCTTCTATCTGGCGCTGATCAACGAGGGTGTGCTGCTCAGCCTGCCCACATCGAACCACATCTACCTCTCCTTCGCTCACACCGCGCAGGACATCGCGACGGTGCTGGGCGCGACTGCGCGCGTCCTCGATCGCCACGACTTCGCGCAGCTCGTGCGCGAGGCCGGCTGAGTGCTCGCGGAACCTTGCACCCCACACCCCGGAGAACACGATGAACGACACCACCACCGCCGAGCTCGACCGCCTCTTCGGGCTGCAAAAAGCAGCCTTTGCAAAGGACCGATCGCCCTCGCTGGAGACGCGCCTTGAGCGATTGAAGACGCTGGATGCAGCCATGATCGCTTTCCGTGACGAGTTCCGTGCAGCCATGAGCGCGGACTTCTGCAACCATCATCCGCTGGTGACGGATCTCTTCGAGAGCGGTGCAGTGGTGGCCCGCTCCCGCTACATCCAGGCCCTGCTGCCGGAGTGGATCAAGCCCTCGCCGCGTGAACTGAACCCGCACGTGCACGGCAGTTCCACTGCATGGGTGGTCAAGCAGCCGAAGGGCGTGATCGGG
>JBILEG010000168.1:0-7177 GCA_044352225.1 Pseudomonadales bacterium
GCCACCACCTCGAACTGCAGCGTGCCCACCGCGCCCACGATGAGGTCGTTGTTGCGCAGCGGCATGAAGACCTGCGTGGAGCCTTCCTCGGAGAGCTGCTGCAGGCCCTTCTGCAGGTGCTTCATCTTGAGCGGATCCTTCAGACGTATGCGCTGGAAGAGCTCGGGCGCAAAGTGCGGGATGCCCGTGAACTTGAGCGCCTCGCCCTCGCTGAAGGTGTCGCCGATCTGGATGGTGCCGTGGTTGTGGAGGCCGATGATGTCGCCCGAGACGGCGTCTTCGAGCTGGCTGCGCTCGCCGGCCAGAAATGTCACGGCATCCGCCACTTTCACTTCCTTGCCGAGGCGCACGTGGCGCATCTTCATGCCTTTTTCGTAGGCACCCGAGCACACGCGCAGGAAGGCGATGCGGTCGCGGTGGCGCGGGTCCATGTTCGCCTGGATCTTGAAGACGAAACCGCTGAAGCGCGGCTCCCGCGCATCGACCACGCGCGTCTCCGTGGCGTGGGATTTGGGGCCCGGCGCCCACTCGACAAAGGCGTCGAGCATCTCGCGCACACCGTAATTGCCGAGCGCGGTGCCGAAGAACACCGGCGTCATGCGCCCGGCCATGTATTCGGCGTGATCGAAGGTGTGGCTGGCACCACGCACCAGCTCGATCGAGAGCTGCAGCTCCTCGAACTCGTCGCCCAGAAAGGCGCGTGCCTCGGCGCTGTCTATGCCCTGGATGCGCACATCGTCGGGGATGCGGTGACCCTGACCCTGCTGGTAGACATGGATGGTGTCGGTGTAGAGGTCGTAGAGGCCCTTGAAGCGCTTGCCGGCGCCGATCGGCCAGTTGATGGGCGCAGCCTTGATCTTCAGCACCGACTCGATCTCGTCGAGCAACTCCACCGGGTCGCGCGTCTCGCGGTCCATCTTGTTGATGAAGCCGAGTATGGGCGTGTCGCGCAGGCGGCAGACCTCCATCAGCTTGATGGTGCGATCCTCCACACCCTTCGCGCCGTCGATGACCATCAGCACCGAGTCGACCGCGGTGAGCGTGCGGTAGGTGTCTTCGGAGAAGTCCTCGTGGCCGGGTGTATCGAGCAGGTTCACCATGCGCTCGCGGTAGGGGAACTGCATCACCGAGGTGGTGACGGAGATGCCCCGCTCCTGCTCCATGGTCATCCAGTCGGAGGTGGCGTGGCGGCCGCTCTTGCGGGCCTTGATGGTGCCCGCGAGCTGGATGGCGTTGCCGAAGAGCAGCAGCTTTTCGGTGATGGTGGTCTTGCCCGCGTCCGGGTGCGAGATGATCGCGAAGCTGCGGCGCTTCGTGACTTCCTTTTGCAGCAGTTCGGCGTCCATCAGCCTGCGCTACGGCCCTTGCGGGCAGCGATGCGCATGCGCAGAGCGTTCAGGCGGATGAAGCCCTCGGCGTCTTTCTGGTCGTAGGCGCCGCGGTCGTCTTCGAAGGTGGCGATGGTGGCATCGAAGAGGGTGTCGTCGGACTTGCGACCCACCACGTACACGCCGCCTTTGTAGAGCTTCAACCGCACCGTGCCGTTCACCCACTGCTGCGAGTGATCGATGGCCGCCTGCAGCATGTGGCGCTCTGGCGACCACCAGTAGCCGTTGTAGACCAACGAGGCGTAGCGCGGCATGAGTTCATCCTTCAGATGCGCCACCTCACGATCGAGCGTGATCGACTCGATGGCGCGGTGGGCTTTGAGCATCACGGTGCCGGCGGGTGTTTCGTAGCAGCCGCGGGACTTCATGCCCACGTAGCGGTTTTCCACCAGGTCGAGCCGGCCGATGCCGTTGTCGCCGGCCACCTTGTTCAGGTGCAGCATCACCTGCGCCGGGCTCATCGCCACGCCGTCGACGCTCACGATGTCGCCGCCGCGGTAGCCGAGTTCGATATAGGTGGGCTGGTCGGGCGCCTGCTCGGGCGGCACGGTCCAGCGCCACATGTCCTCGCCCGGCTCCCAGTAGGGGTCTTCGAGTCCGCCGCCCTCGTAGGAGATGTGAAGGAGGTTGGCGTCCATCGAGTAGGGGGACTTCTTGCCGCGCTTCATCTCGACGGGAATGCCGTGGGTCTCGCAGTAGTCGAGCAGCGTCTGGCGGGAGGTGAGATTCCACTCGCGCCAGGGCGCGATCACCTTGACCCCGGGCATGAGCGCATACGCGCCGAGTTCGAAGCGCACCTGGTCGTTGCCCTTGCCGGTGGCACCGTGGGAGACAGCATCGGCGCCGGTTTCGCGCGCGATCTCGACCAGGCGCTTGGCGATCAGCGGTCGTGCGATGGACGTGCCCAGCAGGTACTCGCCCTCGTAGATGGCGTTGGCGCGGAACATGGGGAAGACGAAGTCGCGGGCGAATTCCTCACGCAGGTCGTCGATGTGGATTTCCTTCACACCGAGGAGCTTGGCTTTCTCGCGCGCGGGCTCGAGTTCCTCGCCCTGGCCGATGTCGGCGGTGAATGTCACCACCTCGCAGTCGTAGTTGTCCTGGAGCCAGCGAACGATCACGGAAGTATCGAGACCGCCGGAATAGGCGAGGACGACTTTCTTGATGGACGACATGCGAGGTCTCCGGAGAGCGGATGAGGCGGGAAAGGACCGGCATTCTAGCGACGCATCCGCGGGCACCACAGTCCGGCGCGCCCGTGCTGTGGCAGATTCACGGAGCCCCTGCTAGCCTGCTGCGATCAAGAGACGCCCCATGCCAGCCTTCCTGCGCCTTTCCCTGCTCGCCTGCCTGCTGTTCGGCGCTCCGGCCGTGGACGCGGCCACGGTCTACAAATACCGCGACGCCAATGGCGTCATCCATCTCACCGACAAGCCCGTGAAAGGCGCGCGCAAGATCGTTTTCCCGGACCGCATGGAGGAGCATCTGGAAAAAGCGGTGCGGGTGGAACGCCGCCGGCTCGGCCGCGGCGAGGCCCTCTGGATCGTGAACGATCTCTATGCGCCGGTGGAGGTGGAGCTGCGGCTCGACCATCTGGGCAACGTGGCGCACGCGCCGGCCGGACCCGTGCGCCAACTGCTGCCTCCGCGGAGCCGCACCAGCATGTTCTCGCTGCAGCCTGCGAATGCCGCCAGCCCCATGCGCTACCAGACACGGCTGAGCGTGGCATTGGGCGATCCGCGCGCCACGCCCGCCGGTGATACGTTTCCGCTGCCCTGGCGGGGCGGCCCCTTCAGCGTGAGCCAGGGCGCCAATGGGGGCTACAGCCACTTCACGCCGAAGAGCCGCTACGCCATAGACATCGCCATGCCGGTGGGGACGCCGATCATCGCCTCGCGCGCAGGCGTCGTGGTGAAGACCGAGAACCGTCAGAGCGGGCGCGGGCGCGATCCCTCGGGGAACTTCGTGCGCGTGCTGCACGCCGACGGCACGATGGCCGTGTACCTGCACCTCTCACAGGGGTCGGTGCGCGTGAAGGAAGGGCAACGCGTGGCGCAAGGGGCGCTGCTCGGACTGTCGGGGAACACGGGCAACAGCACCGGGCCGCATCTGCACTTCGTGGTGCAGCGGAACACGGGAATGGGCCTGGTGTCGATTCCGTTCCGCTTCGCGGAGCCGGTGCAAGATTTGCCCGCGGTCGCCACGGGCGGACGCTGAAACATCAGGGAACGAGGTACTCCCCGCCGTTCACATCGAGCACCGCGCCGGTGACCATCCGGGCATAGTCCGAAATCAGGAAAAGCGCGCTCCGGGCGCAGTCTTCCTCCGGCGGAATCACGCCCAGCGCCACGCGTGCGGCAATGGCATCGACCAGAGACTGCAATTCGACGCCACGCTCTGCGGCATCCCAGGCGAGATAGTCCTGCACCGGCTTGCCCCAGAGCCAGCCCATCCGCGCCACGTTCACACGGATGCCGTGCGGGCCGAGCTCCCGCGCGAGCTGACGGGTGGCACCCTCCAGCGCAGCCTTCGACACCGCGTAGTCGGCCTGCCCGGGCGCGGGCTGCGCAGAGGCAAGCGCACCGATGTTCACGACCGCACCGCCGCCCTGCGCCTTCATTGCGGGAACCGCGGCCTGGATCATGCGCAGCGACCCGAAACAGGTGACGTTCATGTTCGCCATCCAGGCTTCGAGATCGGTGCTTTCGAAAGGTCGCGGATCCGCCACCTTGTAGGCGCTGCAGACGAGGCCGTCGATACGGCCGAAGGCCTCCAGTGTGGCGGCCGCAAGGCGCACGCAGGCAGCGCTGTCGGAAACGTCTGTCGGGACGGCGATGGCACGGCCACCGGCCGCAAGGATCTCCTGCGCGACCTCGTGGATGAAGCCCTCCGAACGGGCCGCGACCGCTACACGGGCGCCCTCGCTCGCGGCGATCAATGCGAGTTGCCTGCCCATGCCGGGGCCAACGCCAGTCACGATCACGGTCTTGCCGGCGAGCAGCATGGGGTTCACCTCACAAAAAAATGGAAGCGCCGATGGTCGGTGCGGGACAGCAGGGCTGTCAAACGCGCGCGCTCAGCCTCGCTCGACCCGTACCGTGACGCGGCGATTCTCGGCGCGCGCGGCCGCGCTGCGGCCACGCGCCACGGGGTAGCGGGAGCCGTAATAGGCCATCTTGATGATCTTCGGGTCGACGCCCTTGCCGACCAGATAGTCCACCACGGCCTGCGCGCGCTGCTTGGAGAGTTCGAGGTTCTGCGGCTTGCGACCCGTGTCGTCGCTGTAGCCGTCGATGTGGATCGCCTTGACGTCCTTCACCAAGGAAAGGTGCTGCAGCAGCACATCGAGTCGGGCGCGACCTGCATCGTCAACCTCGTAGCCGCCACCGGGGTAGTTGATGCGGGTGCGCGCGGCCTGCGCGAAGGAACTGGGCAACAACCCACCGAGGCATTCGCGGTAATCGCCATAGGCCGCGTGGAAATTGACCGGCACGAGGCTGACCCGGCTGTGACCGCTGCGGGACATGGAGGGCAGATGCTCGAAGACCGGCACCAGCCCCTCCATGAGGCCTTCGAGGATGCGCTCCGCCACCGTCTCCGGGAGGCGCACAGGCTCATCACCGCTTCGTACCGGCACGCTCGCAAGGGCAACCGGCTGGATTTTCTGCCGCCAGGGCGGAGCCTCGAGCGACAGACGTGCGTCCCCGGCCAGAAGACGCTGCGTGCTGCTCAACAGGAATTCGGGGGATTCGCCCGCGCGCTTGCGGAACACGGCTTCGCCGAAGAACGGAATGGGCTGGGAGAGACGGCATTCGAGGCTCGAACGGCGCAGCTTCCACTCAGCCGAGTCCGGCCTCGCGCCGAAATCCGTGGCGTGCGCCGAGACGGCGAACGCGAGCACGCCCAGTGCGGCAATGAGCCGCACCGGCCGGGCTTGCGAACGGGCAATCGCCTCTGTCTGGCTCAACGACTCTCCCACGGGGGCACGCTGATCCCTCCCCCATCAAGCCGGTTATCGACGTGCGGGCGCGGAACTTTATGCCACGCCGCCGGAACGGTACCGGCGGGCAGCCTTTTCCGCTAGCATCCCGGCTCGCGCGCAGCAGGCAGACAGGGATGCAGGACATCGAGATCACCCGGCCCGACGACTGGCACTTGCACCTGCGCGACGGCCCATCCCTGCACCTCACGGTGAACGCCGCGGCGCGCGTGTTCCGCCGCGTCATCGTGATGCCGAACCTGAAGCCCCCGGTGTCCACCGCGGCAGATGCCCTCGCCTACCACGCGCGCATTCTGGCGGCGCTCGACCTGCAGAACGCCTGCGCGGGCTTCCAGCCGCTGATGACGCTGTACCTGCGGGACATCACCGAACCCGCGGAAATCGCCCGCGCGAAGGCAAGCGGCGTGGTTCATGGCGTGAAGCTCTACCCGGCAGGCGCCACCACCAACAGCGATGCGGGCGTAACGGATATCTCCCGCGTCTGTCCCGTGCTCGAAGAGATGCAGCGCATCGGCATGCCGCTGCTCGTGCACGGCGAGGTAACGGACACCCACATCGACGTCTTCGATCGCGAGAAGGTGTTCATCGATCGCACCCTGGCGCCCCTGCTGCGGGATCTGCCCGCACTGAGGGTGGTGTTCGAGCACATCACCACTGCGGATGCGGCGGCCTTCGTGGCCGAGGGGCCTGCCACCCTCGCCGCCACCATCACCCCTCATCACCTGCTCTACAACCGCAACCACATGCTGGCGGGCGCGGTGCGGCCGCACTTCTTCTGCCTGCCCATCCTGAAACGGAACACCCATCAGGAGGCCCTTGTTGCGGCCGCCACGGGAGGCTCGCCGAAATTCTTCCTGGGCACCGACTCGGCACCCCATGCGAAGCACGCCAAGGAATGCGCAGCCGGTTGCGCGGGCATCTTCAATTCGCACGCCGCGATCGAGTCCTACGCCGAGGTCTTCGAGGCGCAGGGCGCGCTCGACAGGCTGGAAGGCTTCGCCAGTTTCCATGGCCCCGATTTCTACGGCTTGCCGCGCAACACCGACCGGATACGGCTGCGCCGCGAGGCCTGGGAAGGACCCTCGAGTACATTGATGGGGAACGACAGCGTCGTGCCGATGCGCGCGGGCGAGCAGGTGGGCTGGCGGGTCGTCGACAGCGGGCAGGAGGCATGAGCAACGTGAACGACCGGGACTGGCACATGGACGTGGAAAACACGGGCCCGGGCGGCACACCACTCTCGGCGCGCTTCCGGGGCTATCTGCCCGTGGTGGTGGACGTCGAGACCGGGGGCTTCAACGCGCGCACCGATGCGCTGCTGGAGGTGGCCGTCTCGATACTGGCCATGGACGACCGCGGCGACCTGGTGTGCGACCATACCGTGGGCTGGGCCGTGCATCCCTTCGAGGGCGCGAATATCGAGCAGGCCTCACTCGACTTCACCGGCATCGACCCCTGGTCGACGGACCGTGGAGCACTCGATGAGGCCGAGGCCCTGCGTGAACTCTTCAGCGAAGTACGCCGAGCCGTCCGCGAGGCCGGCTGCAAACGCGCGATCCTGGTGGGCCACAACGCGTTCTTCGATCACGGCTTCCTGTTCGCGGCGGCCGACCGCTGCGCGCTCAAGCGCAACCCCTTCCACCCCTTCAGCACCTTCGACACCGTGACCCTCGCGGGGATGGCCTTCGGCCAGACGGTGCTCGCGCGGGCCTGCGAGATGGCGGGGATCGAGTTCAGCACGCGCAAGGCGCACCGCGCGGGCTATGACTGCGAGAAGACCGCCGAGCTG
>JBILEG010000169.1:0-7173 GCA_044352225.1 Pseudomonadales bacterium
TCGCGCAGCCACGGCCGCTATCTGGACCAGTGGGAAAAACGGGACGGCCGATGGGCGATCAGTGCCCGTCGCTACCTCCACGTCTTTGACAACTTTGCCCCCGTGACGCTGCAGCAGTTCCCCACCGAGGGCAACCGCAGCCCCGAGGATCCCAGCTACGCACTCTTTGCGGGACGCCGAGGCTAGGGGCTGCCTGGAACTGCAACCGCGGCAGCGCGAATCTCCAGCAGGCGCGCTTTCGCCTGCTCCGCATGCTCACGGAGCGCAGGCAGTTGCGCGGCCCACTGGCGCGCGATGTCGGATCCGGTGTCCCAGTGCTCCAGATCCTCGAACTCCTGTGGCTCTGCTCGCATCGCCTCATCGATGACCCCGATGTATCCGTCCACGAGCGCCGGAACTGCCTCGCGCGAAAACGTGTCGGGCTTGCCACCCACCTCCACATAAACCGGCGCAGAGTGTGCGACACCAATGCCCTTGCCCTTCGCACGGATGGCAAGCCACAGGCCTTCGCCGGGGTTGAGGCGGTGGCTCAGCGTGAGTTCCTCGGTGCCCGGCGTGCTGTTCACCGAAGCCACCACCTCGCCGTGTGCAACGAGTTCCAGGCGGTCGAGGCGGTCGAGACCGGGATTCATGCGCGCGCGACTGCTGATCATCAGCTCTCCCCCGGGCGCTATCCGGACGGTATCCCCCATTCCCGCACCATTGACGTCAAGCTCCAGAAGCGGCCCGTTGCTGACAAACGTCCTGCCCCGACGCATTCCCTCGAACCACGCATCCGTCGCGAAAGCTCCATCGATGCGCACGTAGTTGCGCGCGGAGCCGGGCAGATCGATGTAGGGATAATCGGAGCCGCCGGCGGGCGCGATGCGCAAACCGAGGTTCAGCATGTCGTAGTACAGGTCGGTGGCGACAACACCGAATTGGAGCACCTCCACGAAGTCCACCAGCCCGAGCGGAGCATCGAGAGCAAGACCGCGCTTCGCGTGGAAGGCATCGCCCAGCAAATGCGCATATCCGAAGAGCCCGCCGTCGGCGCGCAGCGATGCCGCAACGCGGTGGTACAGGAAGAACTGTTCGGGTGCGTGGTATCGGGAACCGTTCAGGCCGATGCTGTGGCCCCGGTGGCCGCTGCGCGGCGACTCCTGACCGGACACCAGGGCGTGTGAGCCGCGCAGGAAGCGACCCCGCTCACCGAAGGCATATTGCGGAAAGTGGTATCGACGGACATTCGCCATCTGCAGGACATTGGTGACGTGCAGATCCTCGGCGCGCATCTGCGCCAGTACCACCGGGTTGTCCTGCTCCTTGCGCGTGATGTGCACATGGACATCACCGGAATACCAACCAGCGCCAGGCGCATCGACCCAGCGTGACAGTTCGACACGCTCCCGGGTGGTTTCGCCAGGCTGCACCTTGAGGACCCTCTCCACTAGCCGGTACTCGGGGCCTTTCATCGCGACCATACGGTACTCACCAGCAGGCAGCTCCGCCCCATAGCGGCCATCGACATAGAACGCATAGCCACCGGGCGCTGGCCAGAATTCCCTCCCGGTGACGATGGGCACCTGCCGAAGATGCTCATCGTAACGGCGGACGCTGACGGCATCCGCCGACGGCAAAGGCAGGCGGCCGCGTGTATCGAAAAGCCCCATGCGCACCGCAGCGGGTTGTCCCGTGGCCGCGTCGACAACCTCTATGGCAACACGCCCTTTCGGGGTGATTTCGGGGGACGACGCTGCTTGTCGCCCGAGACGGACCCCGCATACCGTGATCTCGTGCTCGGCATCGGGGTCGTAGGGATACACCGCTCCTGTGGCCGCGATCGCGAAATCACTTCCTGCGAACAGACGATTGGCGAAGCGCGCACGATCGAGACGGAGTTTCATCGGGCCGCCCGAACCGCTCGACCGCAAAATCTGCGCCTCGGGTGCGCTGCTCGCATGATCCCAGGACACGATTGCGCCATCACCGCGCTCGAGATCGATCTCCAGATCCACCGTCTCGTCGATGTTGTGGGCCCAGCTGTCGTCAACGTCGAAGAGAAAGTAGGGACCGACAAGACACTCCCTGCCACCGATCCGCTCGACCCGTCCGAGGCCGCTCCAGGACAACACCATCGCGCCGCTGTGGAAATCCATCAGGCTCGCAGTGACCCGGGCAATGTGGGGGGCCTGCCACGCCAGCGGCGTGAAGCCGAGCGGATGCACCGCGTGCGCGAGTAACGCCGGGGAGCGCACTGCGAGGAGCATCGTTGCCAACACCAGCGCGATGCGTGTGGCTCTCATGGGCATGTACCGGCAGCCAGGGTGCAGATAGCGGGTATCACCACACGGAAGGACACACTGGTTCTTGGGTGTCAGCGAAGCCGGCTGTTGCCTCAACGCGCAGTCATGAACCGCCTCAGGGATTGAGGCGGTAAACCGCGAGTCCAGGGCACGCACTGCAATGGCCCGAGCAAGGCCATGCAAAAGCCAGCAAGCAGATTCCCTGAGCGCGGGTCTCTCACTGCACGGGCAGTATCAGGCTGCCCGTATGCGTACGACCGAGGCGGGTGCCTCGAGCTTCATGAGCAATTCCTCCTGCCGCGCCAGCGCACGTTCGAGATTGCGCTCTTTGACATGACCGAAGCCGCGGATCGCAAGCGGCAGCGCAGCGATCTCTGAGATCAGCGCACTGTTCGCTCCGTCCAATTTCGGCAGCAAACGCTCCAGCAAGGACTCATAGTCGGCGATGAGGCGTCGCTCCATACGGCGCTCTGCCAGATAGCCGAAGGGATCGAGGCGCGTGCCACGCAGAACGCGCAGACGCGCAAGAAGCCCGAAGGCCCGCATCATCCACGGGCCATACTCACGCTTGCGCAGATGCCCCGTAACCGGATCCTTCTCCGAGAAAAGCGGCGGCGCCAGGTGGAACTTCAGCGTGAACTCCCCCTCGAACTGCTGCTCCAGCGCACGCCGGAAGTCTCCCGAGGTATAGAGCCTCGCCACCTCGTATTCGTCCTTGTAGCTCATCAGTTTGAAGAGCGAGCGCATCACCGCACGGGTGAACGGCAGTTCGCCTCCCCCGCCGGCCTGCGCCGTTTCCGCAGCGCGCACTCGCGCCACCGTCCGGGTGTAGCGCCCGGCCCAGGCGGCATCCTGATACGCGCTGAGGAATCGCTCGCGCTCGGCGATCAGTGCATCGAGCGTAGGCTCGGGCACAAGCTTCCCACTGCCGATTCCCGCGATCGTGCGCACCGCCGCCTCGTCGTACGCCGCGCGACGGCCCCACAAAAAAGCCTGCTGATTGAATCGGACCTGCACGCCGTTCAGTTCGATGGCACGCGTGATCGCCTCTTCGCTGACGGGCACCAAGCCGCGCTGGAACGCGAATCCGAGCAGGAACAGATTGGCGGCAATCGCATCGCCGAGCAGCGCTGTGGCGATGGCAGTGGCATCCACGAAGGTGGTTTTCTCCTCGCCCACTTCTGCACGGATCTTGGCCTTCATGGCCTCGGTGGGAAACACCACGTCAGGGTCACGCGTGAACGCGGCAGTAGGCGCCTCGAAATCGTTCACCACTGCATGCGAGCGCTCGTCGTGCAATTTGGCGAGCGGGTCCTCGGCAGCACTCACCACCAGATCGCAGCCCAGCAACAGGTCCGCATCACCCGCTGCCACGCGCACCGAGTGGATGTCTTCCTGCCGCGCACCGATACGCACATGACTCACCACGGGGCCGAATTTCTGCGCAAGCCCGCTCAGGTTGAGCACGGTGCAGCCCTTGGCCTCCAGATGCGCAGCCATCCCAAGGATCGCGCTGACCGTGAGCACGCCCGTGCCGCCGATGCCGGTGATCACCGTGTTCCATGGCGTCGCGAGTGAAGGCAATACAGGCGCGGGAAGTTCCGCAAAGTCCGATGCGCCTTCTGCCGCGCGGCTCTTGCGGAGCCTGCCGTGCTCCACGGTGACGAAGCTGGGGCAGAAGCCCTTGAGACAGCTGAAATCCTTGTTGCAGGCGCTCTGGTCGATGGCGCGCTTGCGTCCGAAGGGTGTTTCCTTCGGCAATACCGAGAGGCAGTTCGACGCCACGCCGCAGTCGCCACAGCCCTCACATACCAGCTCGTTGATGAACACACGGCGATCCGGATCCGGGAACTCGCCTTTCTTGCGACGCCTGCGTTTTTCGGCCGCACAGGTCTGGTCGTAGATGATCAGCGTGCAGCCGGGCAGCTCGCGGAATTCGCGCTGCACCGCCTCGAGATCATCACGGTGATGGATGGTTACGCCGTGGAAGTGACGCAGCTCATGCGGGTACTTGTCGGGTTCGTCGCTCACCAGTGCGATGCGGTGCACGCCCTCGCCGTGCACCTGCTCCACGATCTGCGCGACCGAGAGCTGCCCGTCCACCGGCTGACCACCGGTCATGGCCACGGCGTCGTTGTAGAGCAGCTTGTAGGTGATGTTGACCTTCGAGGCGACCGCCGCGCGAATCGCCAGCAGCCCCGAGTGGAAGTAGGTGCCATCGCCCAGATTCTGGAAGACGTGCTTGGTGCTCGTGAACGGCGCCTGCCCGATCCACGAAGCCCCCTCCCCGCCCATCTGCGTGAAGGTCTCGGTGCGGCGGTCCATCCACGTCACCATGTAATGGCAACCGATGCCACCCAGTGCGCGGCTGCCTTCTGGCACCACGGTGGAGGTGTTGTGCGGGCAACCCGAGCAGTAGTGGGGCGTGCGCTCGATGATCTCGCGCGGGGCGGCAAGCGAGCGCTCCTTGCGGTCAAAGAAATCGAGGCGCTCCTGCATGTCGTCCGACTGGTAATACCGGCGGATGCGGCTCGCGATGGCGCGGGCCACCATCGCCGGGGTGAGCTCGGCGGTGTTCGGTAGCAAGGGACGGCCTTCCTCGTCGAACTCGCCTACCACACGCGGGCGCCGCTCCACCGGCCAGTTGTAGAGCTGCCCGGTCAGCTGGTCCTCGATGATGCTGCGCTTTTCCTCGACCACGAGGATCTCTTCCAGACCTTCGGCGAAGAGGTGGGTGCCCACGGGCTCCAGCGGCCAGGGCATACCGACCTTGAAAACACGAATGCCGAGTTCCGCGGCACGGTTGCGGTCTATGCCGAGGTCTTCCAGCCCCTGCAGCACATCGAGATACGCCTTGCCGGTGGTGATGATGCCGAGCCGCGGACGCGGCGCATCAATGGCCACGAAGTTGATGTTGTTCACGCGCGCGAATTCCCGCGCGGCGTAGATCTTGTAGTGGTTCAGGCGCTCTTCCTGCGCGAGCGGCTTGTCGGGCCAGCGCGCGTGCACGCCGCCCGGCGGCAGGCGGAAGTCCTCCGGTACACGCACGATCACGCGCGAGGGGTCGATGTCCACAGAGGCAGAGGCATCGCAGTTCTCGGTGATGACCTTGAAGCCCACCCAGCAGCCGCTGTATCGCGAGAGCTCCCAGCCCAGCACGCCGAGATCGAGGATCTCCTGCACGTTCGCCGGGTTCAGCACGGGCGCTGAGGCGCCCGTGAAGGCGTGCTCGCACTGGTGCGGCAACGTGGAGGATTTGCAGGCGTGGTCATCGCCCACCACGGCGAGTACGCCACCGAACTGCGAACTGCCGACGGCGTTGGCGTGCTTCAGCACGTCCATGCTGCGGTCGAGGCCCGGCCCCTTGCCGTACCACATGCCGTAGACGCCATCGACACGCGCACCGGGGAACAATGTGACCTCCTGCGTGCCGCGCACCGCGGTCATCGCAAGATCCTCGTTCACACCGGGGCGGAAGACGACGTTGTGTGCATCGAGGTGACGCCTGGCCTTCCAGAGCGCCTGATCAAGCCCACCGAGCGGCGAGCCGCGATAGCCCGAAACGAAGCCCGCCGTGTTGAGCCCTGCCGCACGGTCACGTTGCTGCTGCAGCATCAACAGCCGCACCAGCGCCTCGATGCCGCTCATGTAGGCGCGGCCGGATTGCAGCGTGTACTTGTCGTCGAGGCTCGCTTCGCGTGGAAGCATATGGCGATTCTCCTATCGATCATCCCGGGCGGCAGGTCCGTCGCACAGTCTAATCGCGCACCTCGCCATCAAGCACGCCGGGGCCCGTCAGCCCCGGCGTGCGTGGCCGCGTTCAGAACTCCAGCCGCACCCCCGCCTCGACACTGATACCCGCTTCCGGCGCCATCTCGCGCAGCAGCGAGGTGGCGTTGCGGATCTCCTCGTCGAGAAGGTTGTCACCACGCAGGAACAGCGTCCATTCGCCGGGCCCACGCTCCACGCGGTACTCCGCGTGCGCCGATAGCGAGGTGTAAGCATCGGTCCGGGTCTCGCGCTCGGCAGGCTCGTCCTGCTCGAAGGCCCGGTAGGCACGCAGGCCGAGGTGCCAGGCGCCTTCTTCCCAGGTGAGTCCGGCGCCAAGCCGCGCGGGGGGCATCAGGGGAACGTTGCCGCCGTCGTCGAGCTCCCCGCGCACTGCATCACCGAAGGCCTGGACCGAGAAGCCGGCCGCGAGCGGTACGTCAAGGTCGAACTCGATGCCGCGGAAGTCCGCGTCATCCGCGCTCCACTGCAGCACGTCGATGCACTCATCGGCATCATCCGCGGTGCACGCCGATTCCAGCATCTCCAGGTCGGGGTTGAAGACCTCGCCCGAATAGCGCTTGAAGATGTAGTCCTTGTAGGTGTTCACGAAAGCATCGACGCGCAGATCGAAGCGGTCAGCGTGGAAGTGCCACCCCATGTCGAGATTGATGGACGTTTCCTCGTCAAGCCCGGGATCCCCGATCTCGTAGCTCGCCGTGGCGATGTGAACCCCGTCAGAGAAGAGTTCCTCCGCAGCAGGTGCGCGTTGCGCCCGGGACAGCGAGAACTTCAGGCTCTGGGAATCGTCGATGTCCCACATGCCCGAGACCGAAGCACTGAGGGTGTCGAAGTCGCGCGAGGTCCCGCCGTCGGGGTTGTGCTCGTCGCGGCCGAAGCGCGCCCCCACTTCCCAGGTGATGTCGCCGGCGTGAATGTCCTCTATCAAAAAGACACCCCAGGAATCGGATTCGGAACTCGGCACGAAGGCCTCCTCGCCCACGGCCTTGAAGTCCCGGCGCGAGAACTGCAGTCCAACGGCCCCATGCAATCCGCCGATGTCGTGAACGGCCTCGACCCGGCCGTCGAGCGTGTTGTTTCCGAAGGTGGTGCCGACGGC
>JBILEG010000007.1:0-20725 GCA_044352225.1 Pseudomonadales bacterium
CGGGTGTGGCCCGCTCCTACGGGGATTGTCGCGGGCGTGGCCCGCTCCTACGGGGGGGGTCGCGGGTGTGGCCGGCGTTTACGCGGGTTCCTGCGGTACGCGGTCGCGCCAGGGGCGCGCCATCTCGAGTTGTGCGGCAAGACGGAACAGCGTGGCCTCATCGCCATAGCGCGAGGTGAACTGCACACCGATCGGCAGGCCCTCGTTGCTCCAGAGCAGCTTCACGTCGTTGGGCATCCCGGTGCTGCTCCACGCGAGCGGCACACTCATCGAGGGCTGCCCGCTCATGTTGAAGATCATCGTGTTTGCGGTGCGCTCGAGGGCCTCGGCCGAGAAATGCTCCAGGGCCTTCAGCATCAGGCTGCGCGGTGCCACCGGGGCGAAGAGCCGTATCCCGGTCTCCACTGCAGGCGGCAGGGCCCACTCGCCGATGCGCGCGGGGGGGTGCGCCATGGTGGCATCGACGAAGACGTCGTATTCCTCGAAGAACGGTGCGAGTGCGCGCGAGGCGGCTTGCATCCGCAGTCGCGCCATCTCGTAGGCGGCGGCCGGCAGCGATTCGCCCAGACAGGCGAGGAACTGTGTCGCGGGCTCGATCTCGCGGGCTTTTACCGCACGGCCGCGCATGACGCCCACCTCGCGCACGATCGCTGCGGTGCAGGAGGCCAGCGTGATCAGGAAGGCCTCGGTGAGCGCCTCGCGGTCCACCGGCGGTGCCGCTTCCACCACCTCGTGGCCGAGATCCGATAGAAGCTGAGCGGTGTCTGCCACTGCCTTGGCGCATTCGGGATGCACCGTCCGGCCCAGCGAGGATCCCGTCGAGAACGCGATCTTCAGCACGCCCGGATTGCGCTTCACTTCCTCGGAATAGGGACGCTCCGGCGCGGGTGCCACATAGGGGGAGCCCGCGTCGGCGCCCAGCGTGGCATCGAGGAGTCTGGCGCTGTCACGCACCGTCACCGTGAGCGCGTGGCGCTGCACCAGGCCGCTCCACTGCTCGGTCTCGTCGGGGCCCATCGGCGTTCGCCCGCGCGAAGGCTTCAGCCCGAACAGTCCGCAGGCCGATGCGGGTATGCGGATGGATCCACCGCCATCGCCCCCGTGCGCCATCGGCACGATGCGTGCTGCCACCGCGGCCGCTGAGCCGCCGGAACTGCCGCCCGGCGTGTAGAGCGGCTGCCACGGGTTGCGTGCGGGGCCGCGCAGACGGCTCTCGGTGGTGCCCACCAGGCCGAATTCCGGCGTGTTGGTCTTGCCGAAGATCATCAGCCCCGCTTGCTGGTAGCGCGTGAAGAGTTCGCTGTCGCGTTCGGGCACGTAGCCTGCGAGGGAGTGCGAAGAGGCGGTGAATTCCGCCCCGGCAAGAAAGCCGTCCAGGTCCTTCACGAGGAAGGGGACGCCGGCGAAAGGTGCATCCTGTATGCCGCGACGGATCTGCTGGCGCGCGCGCTCCTCGAGTTCCAGCACTACCGCGTTGATGCGCGGGTTCCAGCGTGCGAGACGCGCCATCGCCACATCGAGGAGCTCCCCCGCGGTGGTCTCGCCGTTGCGCACCAGTTCTGCCAGCGCGGTGGCGTCGTGGCGTATGTACTCGTCTTCGCGCACGCGGAATCTCCTGCTAACGCGCCGGTGTGAGACGCAGTGCCTGGAAGGCGGCCGGGGCGCCTGCCGTAATCCACAGCCCCGCCACGGCGCAGTTGAGGTAGATGATGGCGAAATACGTGGCGTCGTGCACCTCTGGCACCCAACCCCCCGCGAAGCGCACCCACATCACCAGAGGCACCATGCCGAGAACGTAGCGTAACAGGCGCTGCCACCACGCACCGCCCTCGGGTGCGCGCAGCCAGCGCAGGCAGAGTGCCACTCCCGCGCCGGCACCGAAGAACAACCCGCCCGTGCCCACCAGCCAGGTGGTCTTGGGCAGCAGTACGTAGATGAGCACGAAGAGCAGGGACGCTCCGCCGGCGAGCGCGATCTGCCGCTCAGTGCCCATGCCGGCCAGCGCCGATTCCAGCGCGGCACCGTGACGCAGTTGCAGCCACACGAGCAGTGCCGCGATGCCCCAACCCGCGAGCACATCGCTGGGGAAGTGGACGCCCAGATACACCCGCGAGAAGCCGATCAGCGTGATCAGCACTGCCGCTGCCGCCGTGCACCAGGGGCGCCGCAGCCACGCCGCCACCAGCGCCCATTCCACCGCCGTGTGCTGCGCGTGGCCGCTCGGGATGCCGTAGCCCATTTCGCGATCGGGGCCGATGCGCGGCTCGAGCTCGAAAGGGCGCGGCTGCGCGAACAGATCCTTCAGCCCGAAATTGATGCCCGCCGACACCAGCATGGCGAGCAGGACGCGCGTGCCGATGCGGTAGGAGAGGCTCCACACCAGCGCGGGCACGATCCACAAATGACCCACGCCGCCGAGTTGCGTGACGGCGCGGAAGAACGCATCCGTGCCCGCCGTGCGCATCGACTGTATCCAGAGGATGAAGTCGATGCCCCAGGCCATCACTGCTTGCATGCGCTTCTGCTCCCCGTCTTGTGTCTCAGAGCCCGCGCGCCTTGCGCACCAGTTCCCAGGCGTTCTGGATTTCCTGCGTGCGCTCGGTGGCCATGCGCACCATGTCCTCCGGTACGCCCTCGGCAATCAGCTTGTCGGGGTGGTACTGGCTCATCAGCTTGCGGTAGGCATGCTTCACCTCGCGATCGCCCGCGCCGGCATCCACGCCGAGCGCGGCATAGGCCTGCGCCAGCGCATCGGGCCGGGGCGTGGCGCCACGGCCTCCGGCGGCGCCCGAAAACTGCTCCTGTGCCGTGAACATCCGCAGCAGTTGCTCGAACTGCGGCTCGGAGAAGCCTGCGGCCAGCGCGATGCGTTTCAGCAGGGCGTGCTCGCTTGCGGAGACCTCGCCATCGGCAATCGCGGTGTTGAACAGGAAAACCATCAGCATCTGGCGCAGGTTCGGGTGTGTGCCGCAGTGCAGCGCGAACTCGCGCAGTTGCGCGTCGAGGTCGAAGCCGGGCGCGGTGCCACGCTTGAAGAGCGCGATCGCTTCCTGACGGTGCTCCGCCGTGAGGCCGAGGCGCGTCATGAGTTGTTCGGTGAGCGCGACTTCCTGCTCGCTCACGCGGCCGTCGCTCTTGGCGACGTGGCCCATCAGCGTGAAGGCGGTTTCGAAGAAGGTCTGGCGTGCGGCGCTGCTGTCGCGCATGACCATGCGCCAGGGTCCGCGCCCGCGACCCGCGAAGAGTGCGAGCAGGATGCCTACGATGAACACGCCCGCGCCTATCACGGCGGCGCTGGCGATGCTGAAGACGAGCAGGCCGAGCGCTAGCAGGCCTCCCAGCAGGCGGGCTATCCAGGTGAACAGGTCCATCGGCTCCTCGTGTGCGGCGCGGTAGGAAGTGTACGCGAGCACGGTGGCGCCGGGTGGCTGCCCATGCCGGCTGCCGGGGCCTACAATGCGGGCCGGTTCTCCGATGTGGCTGTCTCCGGACAGACATTCACGATCACGATAAAGAGGTAAGGCAGATGCTGACGGGTAAACGGATCCTGATCACGGGCCCCACGGGGCAGGTCGCGCGGCCGCTGGTCGCGGCTCTCGCGCCGGTGAACGAGGTGTTCACGCTGGCGAGATTCTCCAAGGCCGAGGACCGCGCCTCCATCGAGGCGCTGGGCGCGCATACCATCGCGACGGACCTCGCTGACGGCTCTCTCGAGCAGGTGCCGCAGGATCTCGATTACGTGCTGAACCTGGCCGTGGTGAAGAGCGGTGATTTCGATTACGACCTGCGCGCCAACGCGGGCGGCGTCGGGCGCCTGATGCTGCGCACGCGCGGCGTGAAGGGCTTCCTGCATTTCTCATCGACTGCCGTATACGAGTACGCCGGACACGAGCCCCGCCGCGAGGATTCTCCTCTCGGCGACAACCACCGCTCCATGTATCCCACCTACAGCATCGCCAAGATCGCCGCCGAGACAGTGGCGCGCTTCACGGCGAGCGAGTTCGGCATCCCCACCACCATCGCGCGCCTGAGCGTGCCCTACGGCAACAACGGTGGCTGGCCCTGGTACCACGTGATGATGATGCAGCACGGCGTGCCGATCGAACTCCACCCCGATCGCCCCAACGTCTACAACCCGCTGCACGAACGCGACTGCCTGGCCAAGATCCCCGCACTGCTGGCGGCGGCGAGCACGGCAGGCACCGTGGTGAATTTCGGCGGTTCGCAGGCTGTGAGCATCGAGGAGTGGTGCGCGTACCTCTCGGAACTCACCGGCTTCCAGCCGGTGTTCAAGGAAAACCCCAAGGGCTTCGGCAGCCTGCAGATCGATACCACGAAGCTCCACTCGATCGCCGGCCCCACCGAGGTCGATTGGAAGGACGGCATCCGCGAGATGGTGCAGACGCTTGGGCCGCAGTTGTTGAAGAAGGCCTAGCAAAGAGTCGCGGGCATGGCCTGCCCCCACGGGTGGGCCGATACGGTCGCGGGCATGGCCCGCTCCTACGGGATCTGGCAAGGGGGTTTGACATGACGGCATCGCTCGAGCATCGCATCACCCGCCTCGAGGACATCGAGGCGATCCAGCAACTGAAGCACCGTTACTTTTTCGCCTGTGACCAGAAGCGTCCCGCCGAGGTGCTCTCCTGCTTCGCGCCCGGTGAGATCCGGCTCGACTACGGCCGCATCGGGCAGTTCAGCACTGCGGCCGACATGGTGGCGATTTTCTCCCAGCTCGCCTGCCAGGAGCACATCGTCGAGATGCACCACGCGCAGAACCCGCAGGTGCGCGTGCAGGACGCCACCCGCGCCGAGGCCACGTGGGGCCTGTACTACTTCATGATCAACACACGCGACCGCAACGTCACGCAGTTGGGCGGGTTCTACCAGGACGAGTACCTGAAGATCGACGGCGAGTGGAAGATCTCGGCCTCGGCGTTCCATTGCACATCCACGCAGGTGTTCGACCTCGCGGAGGGCATCGCCAAGGTGGTCTTCGCGGGCAGCGCGGCACCCGCCGAACTGGACGATCCCTCGAAGCAGGCCTGAGTCGCGTGCGCATCTGGGTAGACGCCGACGCCTGCCCGCGGGTCATCAAGGACATCCTGTTCCGCGTAGCAGAGCGTGCACAGGTGCATGTCGCTTTCGTGGCCAACCAGCCGGTGCCCGTGCCGCGCAGCCCCTTCCTGCAGGCGGTGCAGGTGGCGCAGGGTTTCGATATCGCCGACAACGAGATCGTGCGCCGCTGCGAGCCGGGGGATCTGGTCGTCACGGCGGATATCCCGCTCGCCGCGGAGGTGATCGACAAGGGCGCCACTGCGCTCAACCCGCGCGGTGAGCTTTACACCCGGGAGAACATCCGCCAGCGCCTGAACATGCGGGATTTCCTCGACACGATGCGCGCGAGCGGCGCACACACCGGCGGCCCGGCGGCACTCGATCAACGCGATCGTCAGGCCTTCGCCAATGCGCTGGACCGTTTCGTGGCGCGCGCCAAACCCGCCGCGGGCTGAACTCCGACGCTCACGCCCTCAGACGAAGTCCCGGCTGGCGCGCGCCTCCGGCAGACAGTGCCTCAGCCAGCCCGCCGTCAGCTTCTCGCCGAGCGAGTTCTGGCGCAGGCGCTCGTTCAGCACCTTCCAGTCGACCTTGTCGAGCTCCTGGTCCTGGTTGAAGCAGGAGAAGACGTAGCTCGTCTCGCCGGTCACGGGATCCTTGTGCGGCTGCAGGCACTGCGCGCAGATCTCTTTCATCATGCATTGCATGGGCGAGTTGATGGAGCCCACGGCAAAGTGGTGCGGTTTGAGGCGCGGCTTCAGCACCTCGTGCCGCGCGCGGCCCACGGCGGCCATCATGCGGTCAGAGCCGATCGCGATGATGCGGTCGACCTCTTCGAGCGGAATCGTCACCTCGCCCAAGCGCCCCTCGGCATAGCTGTCCATGGCCTGCACGATATTGCCGACGAAGCTGCGATCCTGCGGCCGTGTGGGCGCGAAGCCGGGCTGCTCGTCGCAGCACCAGACGATGATGTCCGCAGCGGCCTCGATCTCGGCCACCTTGTAGCGGTCCTGCACTTTCTTGTAGCCCGCGAAGTAGAGCACCTTCGAGCCTGCGGCGCGGAAGGCCGCGCCGATCGAGAACAGCACCGCGTTGCCAAGGCCGCCGCCGCAGAGCATCACGGTCTCGTCCGGTTCGATCTCGGTGGGTGCGCCGGTGGGGCCCATCAGCACGACTGGCTCGCCGGGTTGCAGCATCGCGCAGAGGTTGCTCGATCCGCCCATCTCCAGCGCGATCACCGACACCAGGCCTTTTTCCCGGTCGACCCAGGCGCCCGTCATCGCAAGACCTTCCATCTGCAGCCGCGTGCCCTGCGCCTCGGGGGCGCGGGTCTCGAAGTTCTGCAGGCGGTAGAACTGCCCGGGCTGGAAGCGCGCCGCAGCGAGCGGCGCGCGCACCACCACCTCGACGATGGTGGGCGTGAGACGCTCCACGTGGTGCACGGTGGCGAGCAAACGGTTGCCGAAGGAGGCGAGGAAGTCCGGACCATTCCCTGCCTGTTCCGGCGCACGGCTTGCCAGCACGCGCGAGACCACCGGATAGCCCTGCTTGGCCGAGGCCATGGCTTTCACGACATTGCCGAAATAACTCGGATGCACATCCCCGAAGTAACTGATGGAGCGCCCGTCGTCCTCGCGCTTCATCAGCACCTGCGCCACGGCGGGTTTGGCTGCGCTTTTCTCGGGTTTGACCGGGTTGCCCGCTTCGTCGACCGCGGCGAAGTACTTGCCGTCCAGCGCATAGCTGCCGGGGAATTCGCGCGCGAGCACGGTGTTGGGCTGCGTGCCCGCCGCAACAAAAACGGTACGCGCCGGGAACCAGTGCTCGGTGCCGGTTTTGGCGTTCTTCAGGCGGATACCACGCGCGGCGCCGTAGTGATCAACATCGACGCCGGTGGGGCTCAGTTCCTCGCCGAACCAGATGCCTTCCTCGAGTGCTTTCTCGACTTCCTCGTGGTTCAGCGTGTAGGAGGGGCTGTCGACCAGCTTGCGGCGGTAGGCGATGGTCACGCCACCCCAGTGGCGCAGCATCTCGACGATGCGCGCCTCGCGCCCTTGCGCCGCGGCCTGTGCGCGCTCCTGACGGATGGCGCGGGCGTGGGCGAGGAATTCCTCGGCGATCTCGCGCTCGTAGTCGTCCCAGCCGGCGCGCACGGATTCTTCGCTGTTCGCCTTCGCGAGCGCCTCGTAGCGGGCAAGGAATTTCTCGACCTGTACCACGTAATAGGCGAGCGATTCGGTGGCGGTGTCGATGGCGGTAAGACCCCCGCCGATCACCACGACAGGCAAGCGCAGTTGCATGTTCGCGATGGAGTCTTCCTTGGCCGCACCCGTCAGCTGCAGCGCCATGAGGAAATCCGATGCCGCGCGCACGCCGCGTGCGAGGCCGTTCGGGATGTCGAGCACGGTGGGGCCGCCCGCGCCGATGCAAAGCGCGATGTGATCGAAGCCCATGCGCCAGGCGTCGTCTGCGGTGAGCGTGCCGCCGAAGCGCACGCCACCGAACATCCCGAACTGCGCGCGACGCTCCACCAGCAGGCGCACCAGTTTGAGGAAGTTCTTGTCCCAGCGCACGGTGATGCCGTACTCGGCCACGCCGCCGAAACCGGCCATCACGCGCGCATCCAGCGGCTCGCGCAGATCCTCGATGCGGTGTACCGGCGCGAAGGGCACGCGCGTGGCGCCGTCGACGCCCGAGAGCTCCGGTGACAGCGGCTCGATCTTCAGGCCGTCGATGCCGAGCACGGTGTGGCCGTCGTTCATCAGGTGGTGCGCGAGCGTGAAACCGGCGGGCCCCAGACCCACCACCAGCACCTTGCGGCCGCTGTCGGGCAACGGTTCGGGACGGCGGATGTTCAGCGGGTTCCAGCGTGTGAGCAGAGAGTAGATCTCGAAGCCCCAGGGGAGCTCCAGCACGTCTTTCAGCGTGCGCGTCTCGGCCTGCGGGATGTTGACCGGCTCCTGCTTCTGGTAGATGCAGGACTTCATGCAGTCGTTGCAGATGCGGTGTCCGGTGGCTGCAGCCATCGGGTTGTCGACCACGATCATCGCGAGCGCGGCGAGCGGTTCGCCGCGGGTTTTCACCAGATGGAATTCGGAGATTTTCTCTTCGAGCGGGCAACCCGCGAGCGTCACGCCGAAGGGGCTCTTGCGGAAAGGCGCGCTGTTGGCAGGCGCGCCTTTGGGGGCTTTTTCGCGCAGGCCACTGGAGCAGGAATCGCGGCCCTGCTCGTGGCACCAGATGCAGTAATTCGCTTCGTCGAGTGCGCCCGTGAGGTCGGTGCCCTGATCGGTGAGCGCGAAGCCTTCGCGGCGGCGCAGGTGCTCGAGGCTGTGACGCGTGAAGCCGAGTGTTTCCTCGGTGTGCAGCGGCACGAGGTTCTGGTGATCGAGTTTCTTCGGGGCCTTGAACAGCACGCCCTGGCCGTGGCGCGCGCGGCCTGCCGCGGTGCCGGCAGCCCATGCGGCGTAGCGTGCGGCTACGTCGAGCATGGCTGCGTTGGCGGCCTCGTCCTTCTGCCAGTCGAGAACGGCCTGCGCAAAGCCGAGTTCGGTCTCGCCCGCGGCGCCGAGTTGCGCGCGTGCCGCATCGGCATCGAAGCCTGTGAGGTCGGCGTCCTTGATTTTCGTGAGCGCGAAACGCTGCACGAACAGACGTTTCACGGTGTAGAGCGGTGCGAGCGCGTGGTGGCTCGCGGCAAGCGCCTGCGCTTCGGCCTCGATGCCGAAGAGCCGGGCGATGAAGTCTTCGAGATGCGAGGCCAGCGCGATCAGGAGCTCTGATTCGGCTTTCCGGGCCAGGCTGTCTGGCTCTGCGCGCGCGGCTGCCAGAGTGTCCCGCAGCGAAGGGTCGGCGGCGCCAAGATGTGCGAGGAAAGCGGCGTCCAGACGATGCAGGCCATCGCGTGCGTAAAGGTCTTGGAACTGCAGGCCGAAGGCGAGCGAAAGCATGTGGGCGAGGTCCCCGTTGAACAGCCGGCAATCATACGGGCGCGGGCGCGGAGGGGCAATTTGGGAGGTCGCGGGCATGGCCCGCTCCTACGGGGGGCAGGGGCGGGTCATGCCCGCGACAACAAGGGCAGGCGTCGCACCGCTCCAGCCTTCAGACCCCGCTCACCTGTGCGCTGACCGTGCGCCTCGCGAAGTCCTCGGACCCCTCGCTGCCCAGCGTTGCCGTGACGCTCAGCGTGTAGACCGGATAGGTGA
This sequence comes from Pseudomonadales bacterium, assembly GCA_044352225.1. Lineage (GTDB taxonomy): Bacteria > Pseudomonadota > Gammaproteobacteria > Pseudomonadales > UBA5518 > UBA5518. Next base: position 9,261 of record JBILEG010000007.1, read on the forward strand.
TCGCGCCCTCGGTGACGCTGACCGAAGTGCAACTCACTGCCACGCTGAACTGGCTCAACCCGAGCCCTGTTGGCGAGAAGCTCGTGCTCGCCGGGCAGGCGCTGTCCTGCAGGACGCGCCCGATGCCCCACTCCAGCCCGGCGCGTGCCGCCAGATCGGCTCGCTTGCCGACCAGCGCGAGCGTTGTGTCCGCGCGCTGCGTGCTGCCGATCGAAAGTGCATAGGCCGCCACCAGCGACACCACCACCAGCAGGAACACTGCCGATACCAGCGAAAACCCCCTGTTCCGTGCGTGTGCGTTCATGGTGAGTTGGGCACGTGCACCTGGCCGAGCAGCGTGACCCGCTCGGTGGCGCCCTCCAGCGTGGTGTAGGACAGCGAGAGTGAGATCGACACCAGCCCCGCGCGCGAGGCAGAGCCTGCCTGATAGCCGAAACTGCAACTGCCGACGTGATCCGCGAGCAGCGATCCGCTCACGCCCGGGGGCACCGGCTGGGTGGCAGAGATCGCATATCCGGAATAGCGCCGGAGGGAGTCACCCGAGCACACGAAACTGAGTGCGGTATCCACCACATAGAAACGCTGCTGCGGCGAACCGGTGGGCCAGGCGGTACCGCCCGAACTGCGGCTCACCGAGAGTACGCCGGTGGCGGGAGTGGCGCTCAGGATGCCCGCCAGGTTGTCGCCGCACCAGGCGTTGGTGCGCGTGCCCGCCGTCTGGCCGCTGCAGGTCGGCGGGCTGCCGGTGTTGTATATCGCGATGCAGTCGGCCGTGCCTGCGAGGCACTGCGCGAGCCCCGTCCCGGTGCGCACCGTGCCCAGGCTCCAGCCTCCCAGCACCTGGAACGTGTCGCTGGTGGCGCCCAGGTTGAGCGGGTCGGTGGTGAGGTCGGCGGGGTTGGCCTCGGCCCGGTAGCGTCCGCTGCCGGAGGAGCGCAGGAGTTCGATGGCCGATCCGTCTGCCGAGATACGCACGCTGTTCGGCAGCGCAAGACGTATCTCGCGCGACATGCGCTCCATCGCGAGTTGCGCGGTCGCGGTGGCCTCGGCGCGGCGGGCGCCGTCATTGAACGCACGCACGGGGAGGCTCAGGTTGCGCCACACCACCATGCCGAGGACTGCGGTGAGGGCGATCACCGTGACCATCTCGACCAGCGTGAAGCCGCGCGCTCCCCGGATCATTCGAGGTTTGCCTTGTAACCGACCAGCGTGATGGAGGGGCTCAGCATGGGGTGCGATACCTGTACCTCTATCCGCACCACACGTCCGGACGCGGCCGTGAGCGGCGGGTTGCCGAGCGAGATGCCGCTGCCCTCCAGTACCGAAGCATTGACCGTGTAGCCCGAGAGCCCCGTCAGGGCGTTGCCCTGACGGTCTTTTGCACCCGAGTCGCTCAGGCCGTTGTAGTCACACACATCGTCATAGGCCGAACGCCCCGCCTCCGCGCCGAAGACGCTGCCACCACAGCCCCCGCTGCAGGGGTTGGTGTTGCACTCGTTACGGCAGGTGGTGGAGGCGTTACCGTCGGGGTTGTAGGCGGGGTCGCAGAGTGGTGCCAGCGTGATCTCTTCCATGTAGGCAACGCCGATGGCGGTGGCCTGGTTCTGGATCATGGGATCCGCGCTGCGGCCCACTGCAGCCGTCACCGCAGCCATCAGACCGATGGTGGCCACCGAGATGATCACGATGCTGGCCACCAGTTCGATCAGTGTCAGCCCGCGTTGGGCCGTACGCATGTTCATTGCACCAACCCCGTCTCGGGGTTCACGGTGATGGTCTCGGTGCCTACGCTGAGGGTGAGGGCAGTCGTCAGAAGCGCGCCCGTGCTGTCATTGCGTGGCCGCCCGAGGCTGTCGAAATACAAGGCCGCCGCACCCACCGTGAGCCCGGAGGGCACGCTGCTGCTGTACCCACCCCCGCCGGAGCGAACCACTGTGACGAGCGACCCGGAGTGGTCGTTGCAGCCTGCGCCCCCGGACCAGCGCTGCAGCACGAAACTCGCCGACGAGAGCGCAGCACGGATATCGCAGCCCGATGCCATGGCCGTTGCCTGCGCATGGCGTAACCCCGCCCGCACCTCGGCAGAGAAGCCGGCGGTCTCGAAGCTGCTGGTATTGAAAAAACGCGGGGAGGCGATGGCGGCGAGTACGCCGAGGATCACCATGACGGTGACCAGTTCGACCAACGTGAACCCCCGCGACTGCCGCAGGGCAGTGGCGGGGGGCACGGGGTGCAGGCCGGCGCGGGGCGTGCTGGACGGGTGGGAGGCCGTGGCCCCCGCCGCTCAGCAGCCGTCGGTGATGGTGGTGATGACCGGCGGCAGGTTCGTGTTGTTGTAGGTAACCGAGCAGTTTGCCGGCGTCGTGGCGGAGCTCAGGTTCCAGGTTGCGGTGTTGGTGGCGTTGCTGAAGGCGTAGCCACTGGTGTCGGTGACGGTGTTGCCGATGCCGGCCTGCGTTGCCGCGGGGTAGCCGGTCGAGCTGTTCACCGTGATGTTCGCGCTCGCTCCGCCCTCAAATTGGACGTTGGCGGCGGTGGCGTTGCCGTTGGCAATCCAGAGGGCCTTGCTGAGTGCAGAGGCGCTTTTCACGCTACCTGCCAGACCGTTGACGGCTGCGGTGCGAGCCTGCACCTCGAGCCCGGTAAAGCGCGGGATGGCGAAGGCTGCCAGAATGCCGAGAATCACGATGACCGTGACGAGTTCGATAAGGGTGAAGCCGGATTGACGCTGCACGAGAGTTCCCTCTTAGGTGAGAAAAAATGATGGACGGCCTGATACTAGCACGGCATTCGGAAATTGCATTCGGCCATAGAGTTTTTTCTCGCCCGTTCAGGCACTGAGTTTCACCTGGGCCATGTCCCACAGCGGCAGGAAGACTCCCAGTGCGAAGATCAGCACGAAAACCGCCAGCACCGCGATCAGAATGGGCTCCAGGGCCTGGCTCAGGTTCTTGATGTCGTAATCGACTTCGCGCTCGTAGAACTCGGCCACCTCGACCAGCAGGGTGTCGATGGCGCCCGCGTCCTCGCCCACGGACAGCATCTGCAACACCAGCGGGGTGAACATGCCCGTGGCCGTGGCGGTACGGGTGAGGGATTCGCCGCGCTCGATGCCGCTGCGGATGTTGCGGATCCGCTCGCCCACGAACTCGTTGTCGATGGCCTGTGACATTACGGTGAGCGCCTGTGCGAGCGGCACACCCGCGGCCAGTGCCATGGCAAAACCCCGGGCGAAGCGGCCCAGCGTGGCGCGGTAAATGATGCTACCCACGATCGGCAAACGCAGTTTGATGCCATCCCACTGGTAGGTGCCCTCGGGCGTGCTGCGCCACGTCCGGAAGGCAAGCACGCCGCCCACCGCCATCACGGCCAGCAATGGCCACCAGGCAACGAAGAAGTCCGATGTGGCCACGATCATCCGGGTTGGCAGAGGCAAATCCACCTTTGCCCGCTCGAAGATCTTCGCGAACTGGGGAATCACCATCACGTTGATGATCCCGATGGCGATCCCGATGGCAATCATCACGAAAGAGGGGTAGCGCAACGCCGCCTTGATCCGCGCGCGCGTGTCGCGCTCGCGCTCGAGGTACTCGGAGAGCCGCAGGAACACGTCTTCCAGCCGGCCCGTGTTCTCGCCGATCTTGATGGTGTTCACATAGATGGAGGTGAATACGTTGGGGTGCTGAGCCAGCGCCACCGAAAGCTCGCGGCCACTCTCTACCGAGGCTTTTACGTTCTCGAGGACGATCTTGAGTTCGGGGTTGCGGGTGGAGCGCGCGAGCCCGGCCAACGCCTGCCCGATGGGAACGCCGGCCTTGGTGAGGGTGTACATCTGGCGCGAAAGCAGCACCAGTTCGGCGAGATCCGGCGTGACCGGGCCGCGCAGACGGCGCAGCGACGCCATCACGTCTTCCTGCTGACGCTCCTCGCGGATATCAACCGGCGTGATGCCGGTGTTCATCAACTGCCGGGCCACGGCTTCAGAGGACTGCGCGTCGATCGTGCCTTCCAGCAGGTCGCCGCGCCCGCCGCGCCCGCGGTAACGGTAGATCGTCACGAGGGCTCTGCGGCCGTGTCGGCCGTGACGGTCCCGGTCTCTTCCTCGTCGTCGTCGGCGCCGGCCAGGATGCCTTCCGCGGCCACGCGCATGGCCTCCTCGATGCTGGTGAGGCCTTCGGCGGCACGGTCCAGTGCGGCTATGTCGAGTGGCCGGTAGCCGTTGCTGGCGCGGGCCAGCGAGGCAAAGGTCTCGAAATCACCGGCAGCGAGCGCGGTGCTCATCGCCGGCGTCACCGAGAGCAGTTCGTAGACACCGAGGCGCCCGCGGTAGCCCGTGTTGCTGCACTGGTGGCAGCCGGCGCCTTTTTGCCAGAGTCCGGCGGGCTCCTGCTGGCCGGTCTTGCCGCGCAGCCAGCCGAGCGCGGCGCCCGTAGGCTGGTCGGGTTGCGCGCAGTTGCGGCAGATCTTGCGCACCAGGCGCTGCGCCACCACGGCATGCAGCGCCGAGGCCAGCAGGTAATGCGGCGCGCCCATGTCGAGCAGACGGCTGATCGTGCCGATGGCGTCGTTGGTGTGCAGTGTGGTGAGCACGAGGTGGCCGGTGATGGCGGCGCGCAGGCCGATCTCGACGGTCTCCTGGTCGCGCATCTCGCCGACCAGAATGATGTCCGGGTCCTGACGCAGCGTGGTGCGCAGCACGCGCGCGAAGGTAAGCCCGATCTGGGCGTTCACCTGGATCTGGTTCACGCGCGGGAGCCGGTATTCCACCGGGTCTTCCACGGTCACGATCTTGTAGCGTGCCTCGTTCAGCACCTTGAGTGCGGAGTAGAGAGTGGAGGTCTTGCCGCTGCCGGTCGGGCCCGTCACCACCACCATGCCGTGGGGCCGGCGTATGGCCGTCGTGAAGCGGCGCAGCAGCGCGGGCGGCATGCCGAGCGAGTCGAGGTTCTTCACCCCTTCGCGGTGGTCGAGGAGCCGCATCACCACCGACTCGCCGTGCTGCAGTGGCATGGTGGAGACGCGCACGTCGATCTGGCGCTCGCCCACCGTCACGCTGAAGCGGCCGTCCTGCGGGAGGCGCTTCTCGGCGATGTCGAGTTCGGCCAGGAGCTTCAGGCGCTGCACCAGCGCAGGCGCGATGCGTTTTTCGTTCAGCGTCTGCTCGAGCAGCACGCCGTCGACCCGCTGGCGGATGCGCAGCACGTTCTCGTCGGGCTCGATGTGGATGTCGGAGGCGCGCGACTGCACGGCCGACTGGAAGAGCGTGTGCAGCAGCTTCACCACCGGCGCTTCGCTCATGTCGGCGTCGGCAGAGAACTGGATGACGTCGAAATCCCCGTCGCGCAGTTCGTCGCTCAGCTGCTCGGCGATGCCGCTGATGCGGTCGTTCTGTTTATAGACGCGCTCGATGACGTCGAGGAGTTCCTGTTCCCGCACCACGGCGATGTCGATGGGCCGCGCGAGGATGCGTGCGAGTTCGTCGTAGGCGAAGAGGTTGGTCGGGTCCGACATCCCGATCAGGAGCGAGCTGCCTTTGTCCTGCAGCACGAGCGCACGGAAGCGACGTGCGTAGATCTCGGGCAAGAGCTGCACCAGCGCCGTCTCGAACTGGATGTCGGCCAGATCCACGAAGGGGACACTGAGCTGGTGCGAGAGAAAGCTGAGCAGAGCGTCCTCGCTCAGGTGGCCCTTGTCGATCAGGATGCGACCGAGCTTGCGTCCGAGCTTGCGCTGCTCTTCGAGGGCCGCATCGAGCTGCTCTTGCTGGATGATGCGGTTCTCGACGAGCAGATCGCCGAGGCGGAGTTTCTTGCGCGAGATGTTCATGGCTGCGCCCCTCTCACCTGCGTGGACTGCTGCATGGCGAACGCATGCAGGGGCGCGGGCAGCGCGGGATCGGCCAGGGCCTGCAGGAAGGCATCTGCCGCCGCTTTTGCCTCACCGGTGGCCTGCAGCGAAATGCCCAGCCCTACAAGCCATGCGCCGTTGTCGGGGTTCTGCTCCAGCAGGCCGCGGTAGCGGCGGATGGCTTGCGCGTGAGCGCCGCTGCGTTGCTCTGCCGCGGCCAGCAGTGCGTTGTATTCGGGATCGGAAGCGGCGGTAGGCGCGGCCGGGCGCAGCACCTGCACGGCGCCCCGGGCATCGTTGCGCGCAAGCAGGATGTGGCCCAGCACCCTCGCCACGGCGCTGTCGCCCGGGGCGTTTTCCAGTCCCTCGCGCAGCAAGGCCTCTGCGCCTGCCGTATCGCCTTGCTCCAGCAATGCGAGGGCCTCGTCCGAAACAGAGGCGGGCGTGGCTTCAGCGATATGGAAACTGCTCTCCGCGGGAGGACGCTCCGCCCTGGCGGGCGCGGATCTGGCGGTCTCGACCAAGGGTTCCTGCTGCTCTTCAGTGCTGGCCTTGCTCAGCATGCGCTGGCGTGACCTTTGCTGTGGCGGGGCCGCCTCGGGTTCGGGTTCGGGTTCGGGCAATGCCACCTTTTCGGGCGGAGGCATGGGGGCGGCCGGCGCTTCCACTGACTGCGGCGGCGCTGCGGGCGGCGCGGTTGCCGCAACGGGCTGGGCGGCAGGCGTCGCGGCGTCCGTGATCACCACGGCCTGCGCTGTGCCTGTGGCCGCGGGCATTGCCGGGGCGGTCTGCGCCTGCACGGCGGCTACCTGCTCGGCAGCGGGTACGGCGGCAGCGGCAGGCACTTGCGCCACGGGGCTTGCCGGAGCACGGCTGACAAGGAGATAGGCGCAGAGGGCAGTCAGGCCGGCGATCAGCAGTCCTGCGGCCAGCGTTGCGGGCGGGATACGTTTTTTGCGGCGGGTGGTGGGTGCGGGTGTGGCGCGCAGCCCGTCGATCGCGTGATCCACGTTGCGCAGGTTGCCCCCGCGGCGCTCCTCCAGATCGGACAGCATGCGGTTTATCAGGCTCATCCGAACCACCCGGAGGCGCGTTGCCAGAGTTGCCCGAGGCGGGTACGCAGCCCGGCCTGTGCGATGGTCCGTGCGTCGTCGGTGTCCTCCACGGCGCGGCGGGCGTGCTCGCGGCTGATGCGCACCTCGCCTTCACCGAAGGCCGCCATCAGGGATTTGTGCGCGAGGATGTTGATCAGGCGCGGCACGCCGCCGCTGCCCTGGAACATGATGTCGATGGCGCGCGGTTCGAAGAGGCGTGGCCCGTCATAGCCCGCCACGGCCAGCCGGTGGCGCAGGTATTCCTCTACCGCTTCGCGATCCATCGGCTTCAGGTTGTAGCTGAAAGTAATGCGCTGGCGCAGCTGGCGGATCGAGGGGTCGTCCAGCACCTGGTCGAGTTCCGGTTGCCCGAACAGCACCACCTGCAGGAGCTTGGCTTTCTCGGTTTCGAGGTTGGTGAGCAGACGCAGCGTCTCGAGCGTCTGCAGCGGTACGGCTTGTGCCTCGTCCATGCAAACTGCGACGCGCCGGCCCTCGGTATGGGAGGCCAGCAGGCCGTCGTTGATGCGGCTCAGCATTTCGTGCTGGCCGGCTTTCTTGGGGTACTTGATGCCCAACTCGTCGGCGATCGAAAAGAGCAGTGTCGAGGGCTTCAGGTAGGGGTTGGGCAGGTAGGCGATGCGGAATTCGGGCGAGAGGGTGTTCAGCAGCGTGCGGCAGAGCAGCGTTTTGCCCGTGCCCACCTCGCCCACCACCTTGGTGAAACCCTCGCCGCTGCGCAGGGCCACGAGCAGCACGTTCAGCGCATCCCGGTACCCCGCACTCCCCATGAAAAACGAGGTGTCAGGTGTGAGGCTGAAAGGCAGTTCGCTCAGTCTGAAGTGTTGCAGGTACATGCGCTATGCCGTGCCTGTCGCTTTCGTTTCAGCGCGGGTTGCTGCTGCCGCCGGGCAGCAGCGTGTCGCGCTCGATCTCGCCGCCCAGGCCCCGGATCCGTTGGCGGGAGTCATCGACCGCGCGGCTCCAGTCCTCGGCGCTGTCTATCACCAGCGGGCGCAGCAGGATAACGAGTTCGCTTTTCACGCTGCGGTTCTTGGTCTGCCTGAAGAGCCCGCCCACGCCGGGTACGTCGCCCAGACCGGGCATCCGCGCGTTCTGGTCCTGCACCTTGGTCTGCATCAGGCCGCCAATCACCACGAGTTGGCCGCTGCGCGCGCGCACCACGGAGTCCGACTCGCGCACCGAGCTGCGGGCAAGCGGGAGCGTCTGTTCAACGCCCGCGATCGATATTCTCTTCTGCTGGTCCGTCACCTCGCTCACCGAGGGATGGATGTGCAGGGTGACGATGCCGTCGCCGCTGATCTGCGGCGTCACATCGAGCGCGATCCCCGAGAAGAAGGGTGTTAGCTCGATATTCGGGGTGCTGGTGGTAGCGGTGCCGGTCACCGTGGTGGTCGAGACGTCGGTGACGAAGAACTCGTCCGTTCCCACTTTGATGATGGCTTTCTGGTTGTTCATGCTCGAGATGCGCGGGCTGGAGAGCACCTGCACATTGCCCTGGCTCTTCAGCAGTTCCACGAAACCGGCGAAGTTGTCGTCGTGCACCGCAAGGGAGAACACTCCGCCAAAGGCGCTCGCGGGCAGCCCGGACACCGGAGGTACGCCGGGGCGCAGCGGGATGCTCTGGCCGCTCAGGTCGCTCAGGCCGGCCGTGTTGTCGAACACGGTGCCACCGCCGGTCTGGCCAAGGGACACCTTGTCGATCACCGCTGCCCAGTTGATGCCGGACTGGAAGCCGTCGGAGAGCTCCACCTCGAGCACCTTCGCCTCGAGTATCACCTGGCGCTCGGCAATCAGCTGGGCGGCTTTCAGGTAGGACTCGACTTCGCGCAGCTCATGCGGCATGGCCCGCACCACCACCACGCCCGACTGCGGGCTCACCACCACGCTGCGCCCTTCAGCGCCGCCCACGATGGTGTTCAGTGCGGCGAGCAGTTCCTGCCAGAAGGAGGTTTGTGGTGCGACGGTCTTCACCTCGGTGCCGACGACCGCGCGGTTCTCTTCGCCGCCCGAACCGCCGCTGCCCGAGGAGCCCTCGCTGTTGCTGTCCTGGTTGCCGCCTCGGCTGCGGCCCTGTCCGCCGCCGCCGTTCTCCGAACCGCTGCCCTGCAAGGTGCCTGCGCTCACAAAGGTGGAGGAGGCGCCGGAGCGCTGCATGTTCAGGTAGTTGATCTGGAACACCCTGGCCCCGAGTCGCGCGGGCAGCACCTGGAAGCCATAGGCTGTGCGCTCGAATTCGAATCCGTACACGTCGCGGGCGGCGTTCACCACGTCGTCGATGGTGACGTTGCGGAGGTTCAGTGTGATGTTCCCGTTCACCTCGGGATGCACCACCATGTTGTAGCGCGTGCCGTCTACCAGCCCCATGAAGAACTGCTGTGCCGGCAATTCGTTCACGGCGATATCGAAGCGCGGCTCCTCTGCCCTGCGGGGGGCGAGCCCCGGCGCAGGAGGCTTGAGACCGGGGATGAGGGCGTTGCTGACATCAACAGGAACGGGAGGGGCGGATGCCGTGGCGGCAGGGTCGAGCGCCTTGTCCATCTCTGCGATGGGGCCTGATGGGCCGGGGCTCTGGCAGGCCGCCAGCAGCGCTAACAGCAGGACGGCCCATGCTTTGGGCTCAGTGCGTCTTGCGAGCATCGTGCTTGATGTCCTGGCCCAGCAGTTTCAACACCGACGACTTGCCCTCCACGTTGATCGCGACACTGCCAGCCGATATGGCCGTTATCCTTATGCCATCCACCTCATCGCCTACGCGCACGATCTGGCCGTTGATCACTGCCAGATGGTGCCTGCCTTCGCGTTTGATGGCTTGCAGGCGAAGCTCCGCCGCGGGTGCTTTCCCCGGAGTGCCCGCCTCTGCGGGTGCCGGCAACCCGGAGGGACGCATCGGGTCTTCGAGTGCGGTGGGCTGATCAGGCTGCGATCTTACGGTGGGGGACAGCGTGCCCGCCAGTAACCCCAGCACACACGCGGCCATGACCAGCCATCGCTGCTCAGACACCTATCCACCCCCGGTCGAGGCTCACAGTGTAGACCACGAGCGAGCCGCGCAGTTGGGGGAATTCCGAAGCGTCCACGCTCAGTTCGTCCCAGAAAAACCCGTAAGGCAGCTGTTCCAGTTGCTGGACATAGGCCGTAATCGACTGATAGCTGCCGGTGAAACGTATCCGGAAGCTGTGCCGGTAGGCCGAGTAGGCCGCCGAGGCGCCCGGGAGCGCCTGTGGAGCCCCGGCATCGGCGATCACCGCGCGCGCTGGCAAGCCCTCGAGGCTCTCGAATCGCAATCCATCGAGTTCCGTGAGCACCTGTCGCAGCGCCTCCGGTACCTGGGCCGGTGGCACCATGCGCCCGGCCCGCTCCTCGATGGCAGAGGAGAGCGACGTGAGCTGCTGGGTGATCGCGGCAATCCGCTCCTTGCCCTCGGCATCAGGGTCGAATTCCGCTGCCGCTGCCCATTCGGTGGTCAGTGCGTCGAAGCGTGACAATTCCTCAGAGAGCGAAGCGCGTTCCGCCAGCAGTGTGGTGCGCCGGACCTCCAGAGGGCTGAGGAACCATTGGTTCCACACGTAGAGCATCACCACCAGCAGGGATACGGCGAGCAGGGCCCGCTCCTTCAGCGAGAGTGCGTCGACGCGTTTGCCGGCATTGCGCAAGTGGTCACGGATGCGCGAGAGGATGAGATCGGCGAAGCTGTTCACGGTTCCCCCGCCGATTCGCTGGCAAGAGACGAGGAACCCAGGCGGAAGCTGACCCCTGTCTCTTCCACGCGCAGAGCCAGTCCGCCGAAAGTGCGCCCCTTGAATGCCTGCTCGCCGGAGAGTTTCTGCAGGTATTGCGGCACTTGCTCGGCAGAGCCGCTCCGGCCCGCCAGATCGATGGCATTGCCGCCCGCGCGGATGTCGATCCGCGTGAGCCAAAGCCCGTCTATGCGCTGGCGAGCGAGCCCGACCAGGTAACCCGACATCCCCGAGGCGTTACCGAAGCCCCCAGCGCCCAGCGCATCGGCGAGTTTCGTGGCCCGCCCCAGTTCCTCTGTCAGCCCCGCGATGCGTCCTTCCATGCCGGGGTCCGGGGTCTTGCGCGGGGTGCGTGCCTGCAGGGCCTGATAGCGTTTCTCGGCGAGTTCACGAGTGCCCCGCAGTTCCTCGACGTTGGCCGCGAGCGAGGAGACCCGCCACCCTGCATAGGCCTGGAACAGCAGCAGCCCGAGGAAGACCAGCACCAGCCCCTGTGCCGATGCGGCGGCCGAGAACACCGGCCTCGGCTGGCGCAGGATCGGGTCGTAGAGATTGATCTGCTGCCTCATAGCGTGACCTTGTCGTCCCGCAGGGCCGCGCCCAGCACGCTGATGCCTTCGAGCAGCAGGGAGTCCGGGACTTCCACGTCGCATTCCCGGCCCAGGTCCAGCCAGCGCACCGGGATGCCCAGCTGCGACTGCATGTACTCGCAGAGTCTGGTGGTGACGCCCGGCACGGGCGCGATCACGATTCCCGTTACCGG
>JBILEG010000141.1:0-7997 GCA_044352225.1 Pseudomonadales bacterium
GGTCATCTCGCCGGTGAAGGAACCCACGCCGTTCAGGTAGTTGGTGAGCCCCATGATTTCGTCGAGCACCGCAGCGACGATGCCGCCGTGGACCGTCTGCGGAGCGCCCACGAAGCGCACCGGGATCCGGCCGCCACCGCGCAGGCACTGCCCGTCTACCCGGAATGCAAGGCGTGGGGACACGGGGTTGCGTCTGCCGATGATCGGGCTCCACGGCATGAGTTCGTGCGGTTCGATGGCGCCGGGATCGAAGGGCGCCAGCGGATCCCTGCCTCGCTCGCCCTGCGAGTGCGGACCGGGTCTGGCGTAGGCCGCGAGCAGCGATGTGGCGGCATCAAGGTGAGTGCGGACGGCCTCAAGCACTCCGGCAGGTGCGTCTGCGATCCGCAGGGCATCGAGCAACTCGGCGCAGCGCGCGCTGGTTTCTTCGGTGTGGTGGTGGCTGCTCCCGGCATCGCTCATCACGCAGCCCTCACCGTCTGGCGGAGCCGGGACACCGCAAGCACGACACCCAGCACCAATGCTCCTGTCAGCACACCGGCGACCGCATCGAACAGAATGGGCACCACCGCCCCTGCTGTTGCGCTCGCAGCGCCGGCCGTCTGCGCGAGAGCCGCCGAGGCAGCGCTGATCACCGGAATGCCGTGCACGACGATCCCGCCACCGACAAGGAACATGGCAAGCGTGCCTGCGACCGCGAGGAGTTTCAGCATGCGCGGCGCCACCGCGAGCAGTGTCTCGCCAAGCGAGTGCTGCAAAGAGGCCACGATGCCGTTCCCGGGGCGCCGCATCAACCACAGTCCGGCGTCATCCATCTTCACGATCAGGGCGACCAGACCGTAGACCCCCACCGTCATCAGCAACGCCACCGCGGCCAGCACACCGAAGCGGGTCTGGAGTGGCATGGTCTGCACGGTTCCCAGGGAAATCACGATGATTTCGGCCGACAGGATGAAATCCGTGCGAACGGCCGCAGCGATGCGCTCCCGTTCGAACGCAACGATGTCCTGGGCGGCATCGTCAAGCACGGCAGACACCGCTGCGTGGCGTGCGGCATCCTCGGCAGGGCTGTGCAGCCAGCGATGCGCGATCTTTTCGACACCCTCGAAACAGAGATAGGCCCCGCCAATCACCAGCAGGGGCGTGATGGCCCACGGCGCGAGGGCGCTCAGCGCCAGCGCCGCAGGCACCAGGATGAGCTTGTTCCGGAATGAGCCCGCAGCCACGGCCCAGACCACGGGCAATTCACGCTCGGCGCGGACCCCCGCAACCTGCTGGGCGTTCAGCGCGAGATCGTCACCGAGCACCCCCGCTGTCTTGCGCGCAGCGACCTTCGTCATGGTGGCGACATCGTCAAGAACGGAGGCGATGTCGTCCAGGAGGGTAAACAGCGATGCACCGGGCATGAAGAAGATTCCCTGTTCAGAACGCGAGAATGAGCCACGCGGCAAGCATGGCGCCGAATCCGGTACGGCCGCTGCGGTAGAGCGTGTCACGATTGATGCGGGAGAGTTCGGCAAGGGGGTTTCCGCTCGTGCGGGTGCGCATCAGCACCGGCCACTCGATCATTCCCGCGAAGAAAAAGGCGCCAATGGCAGAGGCAAGCACCATGCAGCGTCCCGCAGTGTCCTGGGGCAGCGCAGCCCACAGGAGCGCTATCGCAACGGCACCACCGATCTGCCCCCCCCAACTCATGCTGAAGAATTGCGGGATGCTGTTGGCGGAGAAGTCGTAGTCGAAGGCGTAGAGGCCGACCTTGCGAGGGACGGTGTACCGCGCACCCGAGACTCGGGCCCCCGCAAAATGCCCCCACTCGTGAACCAGTGTCGCGAAGACCACGCCAGCGGGGATGGCCGCAAGCACCGACAATACGGACGCCGCTGCGATGCCGGTGGCGGACTGCCAGGCATCCGCAGCCGCCCACAGCGCGAATGTCGCCACCACGGCAAGGATATGTGCGAGCACGAGCATCAGCCGACGGTCGGCGTCGTTGCCGGGAGTACCCGGGTCACCGGGCGCGGCCGAATCGGAGCGATCCTGATCCATTTCGATCTCCTGCAGCTTCAGGTGTGAACGGGCAATATCCGCCGAGCGGCGAACGGTAGTACGGACCACGTACCAATGACAACCGCTCGCGAGTGCGTCTGCGGGCGCGTGCGCAACTGACCGTCAGGGCTACCAATGCGCGATCGGACGCTATACTTTCACCTCCAGTCCCTCGCATGAAACGCAGGAGCCACGGTGGCGATATCAGTTTGGCGCCAGGAAGCGGCAGCAGCACTGCTCATGCTGTTCGCTTTGCACGTCAGCGCTGAACCGGCGAACACGGCACAGCCGGCCTATGACATCCTGCAGCGCCACGGGCTCCTGCCGCGCACAGCCCCTCCGACCACAGCGTCCGCCCTTGCTGAATCTCCGTCGCAACCCTCACTGCACAACGAGCGGGTCGTCATCAGCAGTGGCACCGCCTCCGCCCCTGCGCCCCGCCCCGCGCTTGCGCTGGTGAAGCCCGCCCCGGTGTCGGAGGCGGCGAGCGCCGCGGAGCCACCTCCCTCGGCACTTACGCGAGCCTATAACCTGCTTCGTCTGAAAGGCCTGCTACCCGGCGTGCCGGGCTCGACAAGCACGGCCTATGTTCCCCCCGGTCGTGCGCGGCATGGCGCAGAGCGCGTGGTAGTGGACAAGTCCGACCGCCGGCTCTACCTCCTGCGCGGCGGAAAGCCGTACCGGGAGTACACGGTGTCGCTCGGCGGCAATCCCAAAGGGCACAAGCAGCGTGCCGGGGACCTGAAAACGCCCGAGGGCACCTACACGCTTGACTGGCGCAATCCGCGCAGCCGTTTCTACAAATCCATCCATATTTCCTACCCCAATGCCGAGGACCGACTGCGAGCCGAGCAACAGGGGGTGGATCCGGGCGGAGACATCATGCTCCACGGAGAGCACTACAACGGAGCGCTGCAGCGCACACTGCGCCGTGCGCGCTTGCGCAGGGACTGGACAGAAGGCTGCATCGCGCTGAATAACGAGCACATCGACGAAATCTGGCGTGAAGTCGCTGACGGAACCCCGATAGAGATCCGGCCCTGAGCCGAAGCCACACACAGGACCAGCCCATGCCCGAGACAAACACAGCCCCGGCCGCGCGCGGGCTTGCCCGCCTGTTCATCCGGAAGTCTGTCGAGCAGATGCACGCCGAGCACGCCTCCAGCACGCTCAAACGCAGTCTCGGCGCGCTGAACCTGGTCTCGCTCGGCATCGGCTGCGTGATCGGAACGGGCATCTTCGTGCTCACCGGGCGCGCTGCAGCGGAATACGCGGGCCCTGCCATCATTCTCTCTTTCATCATCACGGGGCTGCTCTGCACCTTCGTGGCGCTGTGCTACGCCGAACTCGCTGCGATGCTCCCCGTCTCCGGCTCCGCCTATTCCTATTCATATGCCTCCATGGGCGAGATCGTCGCCTGGGTCATGGGCTTGCTGCTGGTCCTCGAATACGGTCTGGCTGCAGCCACCGTTGCCGTGGGCTGGTCGAGTTACGTCGTGAGCCTGCTGCAAGACATGGGCATACACATACCTGCAGCGCTCACAGCTGCGCCCGGCGTGCCGATACGCGAGGGCACAGAGATCATTGGCACCGGCGTGGCGAATCTCCCGGCGATCTTCGCCATCTGCTGCGTCACGGCACTGCTGGTCGTCGGGATACAGGAATCCGCCACCGCCAACAACGTCGTGGTGGTGATCAAGCTCTCGGTCGTCGTTGCGTTCATCGGTGTGGGGGCGTTTTTCGTCGACACCGCCAACTGGACCCCCTTCATCCCGGAGCAGGTTCCCCCGCCGCCACCCGGGACAGAGCGTGGACTCTGGAGTGACATCAGTCGGGCCCTGATGGACGTTGTCACCGGGGACAACACCTCGCGCTACGGCATCGGCGGGATCATCACCGCGGCAGCCACCATCTTCTTCGCGTATCTCGGTTTCGAGGCGGTGTCCACAGCCGGCGCGGAGTCACGCAACCCTTCCCGTGACATGCCGATCGGCATCCTGGGTTCATTGCTCATCTGCACCCTTCTCTACATCCTCACCTCAGCGGTGCTGGTGGGCATCGTGCCTTACGCGCAGCTCGACACGCCCGCGCCGATTGCGCTCGCTGTGAACGCGATGGGGATTCCGTGGTTCGCGATCCTGGTGAAAATCGGGGCCATTGCCGGCATTTCCTCGGTCATGCTGGTGCTGCTCTACGGCCAGACGCGGATCTTCTACACGATGTCGCGTGACGGGCTGCTGCCGCCGGTGTTTTCGGTGGTACACAGCAAGTTCCGCACCCCTTGGATCGACACGCTGATCGTGGGTTTCGTCGCATCCTGCTTCGCGGGTTTCATGCCGCTCGACTCGCTCGCCAAGCTGACCAGCATGGGATCGCTCACCGCGTTCGCGGTGGTCTGCATCACCGTGCTTTACCTGCGTGTCTCGGCGCCCGGCATCAAGCGCCCCTTCCGTGCGCCCCTGTTCCCTCTGGTGCCACTCGCAGGCGCATCGATGTGCCTCTTGCTGGTCATGTCGCTGATGGCGCACGAGGCAACGCGCGAATTCTTCCTCATCTACCTCGCGGGCGGGATGGTCGTGTATTTCGCGTACGGGATTCGTCATTCGCGTCTCGCCCGGGGCGACGTCGTCATCGGCGCAGAGCCGACCATGGACCTGCCCAAACGCCTCGAGGACTGAGAACGCCGGGCGTGCCCGGTACGCTGGCCGCCATACGGAAGCCGCCGTATACTGTTCATCCATACAGTATTCGGCAGCTTCTGTGGACTACGCCGAACTCCACTGCATCAGCAACCTGAGCTTCCTGCGGGGCGCCTCACACCCTGCGGAGCTCGTCGCCCGTGCCGCCGCGCTGGGCTACCGCGCGATTGCCATCACCGATGAATGTTCCCTCGCAGGCATCGTCCGCGCGCACGTCGCCGCCCGCGAACACGGCCTGAAACTCATTGCCGGCTCCGAGTTCCGTCTGCCGGAGGATCTGCACCTCGTACTGCTTGCGCCTGACAGGGCGGCGTACTCGGCGCTCTCGGGGCTGATCACACTGGGTCGCCGGCGCGCCGACAAAGGCAGCTATGCGCTGCGCCTGGATGACCTTCCCATCAACGCGCGCGGCTGCCTCGCGATCTGGGTGCCCGCAGCGGATGCAAGCGATGCCGTGCTCGGCACCCAGGCATCGCATCTCGCCTCCCTCTTCGAGGGAAGGCTGTGGCTGGGCGTGGAGCTCCTGCGCGGACCTGAAGAACAGCAACGCTATCTCCGCCTGCACGCCGTGGCCCGAGCACATGCCATCCCGATGGTCGCCTGCGGCGGTGTCGAGATGCACGAGGCCTCACGCAAGTCGCTGGCAGACGTACTGGCGGCCGTACGTCTCGGCGTCCCCGTACAGCAACTGGGCAAGCGCATCGGGCCGAATGCAGAACGACACCTGCGGCCCGTGGCCACGCTGGCACAGCTGTACCCTCCGGAACTGCTCGCAGAGAGCATCGCAATCGCCGCGCGCTGCAACTTCTCGCTGGAAGAGCTCCGCTACGAATACCCCGAAGAACTCGTGCCCGCAGGCCGCACGGCAGGCGAGTGGCTGCGTGAACTCGTGCTCGCCGGAGCCGCCCGGCGCTGGCCGGGAGGGATCGCACACCGGATCAGCGAGATGATCGAAAAAGAACTCTCGCTCATTGCCGAACTGGCCTACGAGTATTACTTCCTCACCGTGCACGACATCGTCGCCTTCGCGCGCAGCGAGGGCATTCTCTGCCAGGGCCGTGGCTCGGCGGCCAACTCGGTGGTGTGTTATTGCCTGTTCATCACGGAGGTCGATCCTGCGCGGGTCGAGACGCTCTTCGAGCGCTTCATCTCGAAGGAGCGCAACGAGCCGCCGGACATCGACGTCGATTTCGAGCACGAGCGGCGCGAAGAAGTCATCCAGTACATATACCGCAAGTACGGGCGCGATCACGCCGCGCTCGCCGCAAGCCTCATCACGTACCGCCCCCGCAGCGCGGTGCGTGATGTGGGCAAGGCACTGGGACTCGACGAGCGCTTCGTAGCCGAACTCGCGGCCTCGCTTTCCTGGTGGGACCGCCCGGCAGATCTGGAGCAGCGCTTCCGCGCCGGAAAACTCGCGGGCTCCTCCGCGCTAGCCGCCCATTTTTTGCGCCTCCTGAAAGACATCCTCGGTTTCCCGCGCCACCTCTCGCAGCACGTCGGTGGCTTCGTCATCACGCGCTCGCCCATTTCCGCTCTCGTGCCGGTAGAGAACGCAGCCATGCCCGAGCGGACCGTGATCCAGTGGGACAAGGACGACATCGAGGCGCTCGGCATGCTGAAGGTCGACATCCTCGCCCTCGGCATGCTGAGCGCGATCCGCCGCTGTTTCGGGCTGCTGCGCGAGTCCTGCGGCACGGCACTCGACATGTCGGCGATTCCGGCAGATGACCCCGCCACCTTCGACATGCTCTGCGAAGGCGACAGCGTCGGCGTGTTCCAGGTCGAGTCGAGGGCACAGATGGCGATGCTGCCTCGGCTGCGCCCACGCACGTTCTATGACCTCGTGATCCAGATCGCGATCGTGCGACCGGGGCCCATCCAGGGCGATATGGTGCACCCCTACCTGCGCCGCCGGCAGGGGCAGGAGGCCGTGAGTTACCCGAACGACGAGATCCGCGGCGTGCTGGGGCGCACGCTGGGCGTACCGATTTTCCAGGAGCAGGTGATCAAGCTCGCGATGGTCGCGGCGGGCTTCAGCGGCGGCGAGGCTGACCAGTTACGCCGGGCCATGGCGGCCTGGAGCCGCAACGGCACATTGATGGCGTTCCGTGACAAGGTCGTGAACGGCATGCTGGCCCGTGGCCACCCGGAGGAATTCGCCGAACGCCTCTTCAACCAGATGAAAGGCTTCGGTGACTACGGCTTCCCGGAATCGCACGCTGCGAGCTTTGCCCTGCTCGCCTATGCCTCGGCCTGGCTGAAGCGCCATCATCCTGCGGCCTTCTGCTGCGCACTGCTGAACAGCCAGCCCATGGGCTTCTACTCGCCGTCACAACTCGTCCAGGATCTGCGCCGCCACGGCGTGCAGGTGCTGCCGGTGGACGTGAACCACAGCCTGGCGGAAAGCTCGCTTGATGCGCGCGGGGCTGCGGCTCCCGCGCTGCGTCTTGGCTTGCACCTCGTCAAGGGGCTGCGAACGGAAACGGCGCACCGCCTCGCCGAGGCTCGCCCGGTTCGCGGTTTTCGCAGCATGGCCGAACTGACCGCCCGTGCAGGTCTGGATCGCGGGGAAGTGGAGCTGCTCGCACAGGCGGGCGCTCTCGTCACGCTGGCGGGCAACCGGCACCAGGCGCACTGGCAGGCACGCGCCATCGAGCCGTTCAGGCCCCTCCTTGGCCGCGCTGAACCCGACGACGGTGTGCGGTTGCCCGCCCCTACGGAGTCCGCCGACGTGGTCGCGGACTACCGCAGCCTCGGTCTTTCCCTCGGGCGCCACCCCGTCGCACTGCTGCGGGAACGCGGTGAACTCCAGCGCTGTTGTCCGGCGGCCGAACTGTCCCTGCGTGGCAGCGGGCGCTTCGTGCGCGTCGGGGGGCTCGTCACCTGTCGCCAAAGACCGGGCACCGCGAGTGGCGTGCTCTTCCTCACTCTGGAAGACGACACGGGCAACATCAACGTGGTGGTGTGGAAAGACCGTCAGGAGCGCTTCCGCAAGGCCCTCCTGGGCGGGCGACTGCTGCTGGTGAAAGGGATCGTCGAGAACCGCGACGCCGTGGTGCATGTGGTTGCCGGCGAGATCATCGACTGCAGCGAGGCCTTGGGAGGGATCGAGTCGCAGTCACGCGATTTCCACTGAGACCGCGAGCCCGAGGCTCAACCGAGCCGGAAGTCCCCGAGCAGACCCGCGTGATCAGAAAGGCTGCGCCATTCGCCGCTCGCGAGCACCTCGCACCCTCTGGGCGCCATGCC
>JBILEG010000054.1:0-12622 GCA_044352225.1 Pseudomonadales bacterium
AAGAGATGCGATCCATCGCGAGCAGCGGCTGCCAGATGGGGTAACTGCGGGCGTGCCGGCCCTCGAGCTCCGTGAACAACTCGTCCACGCCGAGGCTTTCGTGCAGGTGGCGCTCGGCGCGTCGCCGCCAGTCGTTGAAGTCCCCCGCGAGGATCAAGGGCTCGTCAACCGGAATGCGGGAAGCGATGCGCTCGCTCAGGATATGCAACTGCCCCCGGCGCTCGCGCTCGAGGAGCCCGAGATGGACGCAGAGCAGGTGCAGTGGACGGTCAGTACCCGGCACTTCGATTACGCCGTGCAGGATGCTGCGACTGGAGCGCGGGAAGATCGCGATGTTGATGTTTTCCCAGTGACTGAACGGGAACTTGCTGAGGATCGCGTTCCCGTGATCGCCCTCCCGGTAGATGGCGTTGCGGCCGTAGGCGTGGTGAGGCCAGGCAGAATCCGCCAGATATTCGAAGTGTGGTTGCTCGGGCCAGGCCCCGGACTCACGCTTGCCGGGACTCTTGCGACCGTGGATTTCCTGCAGGAAAACGAGATCCGCACCGGTTCCCGCGATCAGTCTGCGCATGCCATCGAGCACGAAACGGCGGTTGCCGCTGCAGTAGCCCTTGTGGACGTTGTAGGTGAGTACGCGCAGTGCGGTGGCCATGCGTGCGGAGGGCCTGGGGAACGGTCGCGCGATGCTACGGGATTTAGCAAAGACTTTGCCAAGCGCCAAGTGGCAAAAAAACTTTGGCACTACATGTTGTGTTTTGAAGCTCGGTGACTACACTGCATCTTGAGTTTTGACTCCCGTCTTCTGTGATTTTCCTCTCTGAGGGAACGGGATTCTTTTGCTCCGGGGCAGCCGCCCCGTCTTCAAACGGCCAATAACCACGCGAGGCTTTAATGTCCACTGAAGCACGAAAAATCATGCCGTTTCCCCGTAGCGCCGAGCCGGGCACCACGCTGCAACCGGCGTCGGAAGACATCTGGGACCGCAAATACCGCCTGAAAGACAAATCCGGCAACCCCCTCGACGACAGCATCGATGGCACCTACCGCCGCGTGGCACGCGCACTCTCCGAGGTAGAGCCCGAGGAGCGCCGCGAGCACTGGTACGAGCGCTTCGTCTGGGCGCTGCGCAACGGCGCCATCCCGGCAGGGCGCATC
This sequence comes from Pseudomonadales bacterium, assembly GCA_044352225.1. GTDB lineage: Bacteria > Pseudomonadota > Gammaproteobacteria > Pseudomonadales > UBA5518 > UBA5518. The sequence goes on from JBILEG010000054.1 coordinate 1,156, forward strand.
ATCTCCAACGCCGGCGCCCAGGAGCACAAGCCCGCGACCTCCACGATCAACTGCACTGTCTCGGGCACCATCGAAGACTCAATGCTCGGCATCCTCGAGAAAAACCTCGAGGCCGGTCTCACCCTGAAAGCCGGCTGCGGCATCGGATACGAGTTCTCGACGCTGCGTCCGCGAGGCGCCTATGTATCAGGCGCCGGGGCTTACACCAGCGGCCCGCTGTCGTTCATGGATATCTTCGACAAGATGTGCTTCACCGTGTCCTCCGCCGGTGGGCGCCGCGGCGCGCAGATGGGCACCTTCGACATCAGCCACCCGGATGTCGTCGACTTCATCCGCGCCAAGCGAGAGAACGGCCGTCTGCGCCAGTTCAACCTCTCCCTGCTCATCACCGAAGAGTTCATGGAAGCGGTCAAGGACGACGGTGACTGGGCACTCTCCTTCCCCATCACCGCAAAGGAAGTGGAAGGCGGCGGCTTCGATTTTTCCAACCCGGAAGAAATCGTCTGGCGCCAGTTCCCGAGCACGCGGGGCTATGTGTCCGACGCCGAGGGCCGCGTCGCCTGCCGGATCTACAAGACGGTGAAGGCGCGCAAGCTCTGGAACGTCATCATGATTTCCACCTATGACTTCGCAGAGCCGGGCTTCATCCTGATCGACAAGGTCAACGAGCTGAACAACAACTGGTTCTGCGAGACGATCCGCGCCACCAACCCCTGCGGAGAGCAGCCCCTGCCCCCCTACGGCAGCTGCCTGCTGGGCTCGGTCAACCTCACCCGCTTCGTGCAATCGCCCTTCCGCGAAGATGCCCGCTTCGACTGGCAGTCCTTCCGCGAGGTGGTCTCGGTATTCACCCGCATGCTCGACAACGTCGTCGAAATGAGCGGGCTGCCGCTCGAGCAGCAACGTCACGAAATCGAGTACAAGCGCCGCCACGGCATGGGTTTCCTGGGCCTCGGCTCAGCGCTGACCATGCTGCGCATGAAGTACGGCAGCCCCGAAAGCGTCGAGTTCACCGAGCGCGTCTCGCGCGAACTCTCCGTCACCGGCTGGCGCACCGGTCTTGAGCTCGCGCGTGAAAAAGGCTCCGCTCCGATCATGGAAGACGAGTTCATCGTGACCGCCGAGATGCTCGCCAAGCGCCCGGAAATGGCGCGTGACGGCTACCGCGCGGGAGATCGCGTTAAAGGCCGCGTACTGCATGCGCGCTACAGCCGCTACATGCAGCGCGTGGCCGAGGTCGAGCCGGAACTGGTGCAGGCACTCGCCGCCGAGGGATGCCGCTTCACGCACCACTCCTCCATCGCACCCACGGGAACGATATCTCTCTCGCTCGCCAACAATGCCTCGAACGGCATCGAACCGAGCTTTGCGCACCAGTACTCGCGGAACGTGATCCGCGAGGGCAAGAAGTCGAAAGAGAAAGTCGACGTGCTGTCCTGCGAACTTCTGGCCTACCGCGAACTGGTCAACCCTCGCGCTGCGCCCTACGCGACGGATCCAGAGGAGCAACTTCCGGACTACTTCGTCACCAGCGACGACATCCTTCCGCGCCAGCACGTCGATATACAGGCCGCTTCGCAGAAGTGGGTGGATTCATCCATCTCGAAGACGATCAACGTCCCCACGGACCTGCCCTTCGACGACTTCAAGGATATCTACGTCTACGCCTACGAGAAGGGTCTGAAGGGCTGCACCACCTTCCGCTTCAACCCCGAAGCATTCCAGGGCGTGCTCGTGAAAGAGAAAGACCTCGAGAAGACCATCTACCAGTTCAAACTCGAGGACGGCACAACGGTCGATCTGAAAGGCAACGAAGAAGTCGAGTACGACGGCGAGATGCACACCGCCGCCAATCTCTTCGATGCCATGAAAGAAGGCTACTACGGCAAATTCTGAGAGGACTCCTGCAATGGCCGTGAAAATCGCCAAACGCATTGTTGCTTACAAGGTCATGGAGCCCGCGGCAGAGAAGCCGCAGGCAGCCGAGGAACTCGAGCGCGCCATCGAGAAGATGAGCGAGAACATCTCGCGCCCCGAGACGCTCCGTGGTTCGACCTACAAGATCAAGACCCCGCTCTCCGAGCACGCGCTCTACATCACGATCAACGACATCGTGCTGAACGAGGGCACAGCGCACGAGCAGCGCAGCCCCTACGAGGTCTTCATCAACTCGAAGAACATGGACCACTTCCAGTGGGTGCTCGCGCTCACGCGCGTGGTGTCAGCCGTGTTTCGCAAGGGCGGTGATTGCACATTCCTGGTCGAGGAACTCAAAGCCGTTTTCGATCCGAAAGGCGGGTACTTCAAGAAAGGCGGACGCTTCATGCCTTCGCTGGTCGCCGAGATCGGCGATTGCATCGAGAAACACCTGATCGACATCGGAATGTTGCGGGCCGAGGAGCTCGACGAGCACCAGCGCAAACTGATCGAGGAGAAACGGGCCCAGTTCGAGGCCAGAAGCGTGCGCACCGCGCCTGCCGAAGAAAAAGGCAGCTACCCGCCGGGCGCACAGCTCTGCAGCAAGTGCTCTACCAAGGCGATGGTCATGATGGATGGCTGCATGACCTGCCTGAGCTGCGGCGACTCCAAGTGCGGTTGAGCACACGCCGCGACTGATGGCGGCGCGGACTCCGGACATGCTTACGACGCATCCTGTGCGAACGGCATCCGGACTCCGCACTCTTGTATGTGCTGCTTCTGCCCTGTGGATGGCTGCGCTGTCCGCGTTCACCGAGGCCCAGCCCCCTCTGCTCTCGCCAAATGCGGCAGCAGGGTTGGCTCCTGAACCTCCATCGGTGCCGCACGCCCGCAGCGTCGATCTCGATGCACCTGTTGATGGGGAGATACGAGGGGGGACGTCCACAACCCCGCCCGTTCCCGCCGTCGCACAGCAACGTCAGGATGCCGCATTGCGGGACATACGTTCGGCGGGGCCAAACGCTGAGGCACAGTCTTCCGCTGCGGCATTCCACATGCTGGGAGCCGACGTGCTGCCAGGCACAGCCACCCGCCTCGCGTGGCAGCCCGGAGAGTCCTTTGCGGGCATTGCCGTGCCCACGCCGGTGCTGGTCGTGCACGGCAACAACAGCGGGCCGGTGCTGTGCCTGACCGCCGCCGTGCATGGCGACGAGCTGAACGGCATCGAAATGGTTCGACGCGTGCTCTACGAACTCGATCCACTTCAGCTCAAGGGAACCGTCGTTGGCGTGCCGATCGTCAACCTGCTGGGATTCAAGCGCAGCTCGCGCTATCTCCCTGACAGGCGCGATCTGAACCGACATTTTCCGGGCAACCGTAGCGGCAGTTCCGCCTCGCGCATCGCACATTCCTTTTTCAACGAGATCGTGAAGCGCTGCACCGTCCTGGTGGATTTGCACACTGGCAGCTTCTACCGCACGAACCTGCCACAGCTGCGTGCGGACCTGCGGAATCCGGAGGTCGCAGCGGTGGCTGAGAGCTTTGCCTCCACCGCCATCGTGCAGAGCGCTGGCGCCTCCGGCAGCCTTCGCCGCGCGGCAGTCGACGCGGGGATCCCCACCGTGACACTCGAGGCGGGCGAGCCCATGAGGCTCCAGGCGGCCGAGGTCGAGCATGGCGTGCGCGGCATCTTCGCGCTGATCGACCAGTTGGGGATGTACCGGAAGCTTCGTGTGTGGGGCAATCCGGCCGCGGTTCACTATGTGTCGCGCTGGGTGCGGGCAGATGGCGGAGGAATACTGTTCGGCAAGGTGAGCCTGGGGCAGAGGGTGCGGGAGGGTGAGCTTCTGGGCACTGTCACGGATCCGATCACCAACGTGCGCGCCGATATCCTGTCACCGTACGACGGCCGCGTGATCGGCATGGCTGTGGATCAGGTGGTGCTGCCGGGCTTTGCCGCGTTCCACATCGGTATACAGCCCCGTGATGCGCCCGACGGCGCAAGCGGCCTGACAGGCGATGAGGCGCCGGACGAACCCGCCGCCAAGGACAGCCTCGAGGACTCCTGAGCGCCGCGAGCGCTCCCGGCTCTCTCGCCTATACTTCGCGCGAACCGCCATGCCTGCACCCGAAGGCGCGGACACAGCCCCGGAGCCCGGAACGCCGATGACCGCGAGTACGCCCGACCACGCCAGCACACCGGCTGCCGAACCGGTCGACGCCCCTGCAACGCACGCACAACCAGACGCCCTTCTGGAGTGCCTTGTGCAGGTCGCACGACACCACGGCAGCCAGGCCTCGCGCGATGGCCTGCTCGCCGGACTGCCTCTCGAGGGAGGGCGTCTGCGCCCCACGCTGCTCGCGCGAGCCGCGTCTCGCGCAGGACTGGGCTGCCGCTTGCTCGAGTGCAGCCTCGAGACGCTCGAAGGTCCGGCTCTTCCCGCCATCCTCATCCTGGGAAACGACAGCGCCTGCGTCCTGCTGGGGCGCGACGGTGAGCAGATGCAACTGTTCGAACCCGGGATCGGTGAGGTGCGGCGCACAACCGCTGAGGTAGCGGCCCGTTATTCCGGCACAGCTGCACTTCTTGAAGCGGGCTTCGATTTCGACGATCGAGCGCCGGAGTTGCTGCGCAGCAGGAGCAGGCACTGGTTCTGGGGAGCGATGATCGAGAATCTGCCGCTCTATCGGGATGTACTGCTCGCAGCGGCGATGATCAACCTGCTGGCGCTGGGCCTGCCGGTGTTCACGATGAACGTCTACGACCGTGTCGTGCCGAACCGGGCCATGGAAACGTTGTGGATGCTTGCAGCGGGGCTTCTGCTTGTACTGCTCGCCGACTTCGCGCTGCGCACCATGCGCGCGTTTTTCCTCGACCTGGCCAGCAAGCGGGTTGATCTGCGCGTGTCCTCGCTGATCATGGAGCGCGTGCTCGGAATGCGACTGGAAGACCGTCCTCCCTCGGCTGGGTCCTTCGCTGCCAACCTCCGGTCCTTCGAGTCCGTACGGGACTTCATCACGTCAGCATCGGTAACGACCCTTGTCGACCTGCCCTTCGCCCTGCTCTTCCTCCTGGTCATCGTGTGGATAGCACCGGCCATGGTCATCCCGGTGCTCGTCGCCATGCTGGTATCTACCGGGTTCGCAGCCGCGCTGGGTGGGCGCATGCACACGCTGGCCGAGACCGGATACCGCGCGGGATCGATGCGCAACGCCACGCTGATCGAAAGCCTCGTCGGGCTAGAGACGGTGAAGGCGCTGGGCGCGGAAGGTCTCATGCAACAACGCTGGGAACGTTCGGCATCATTCCTCGCGCAGACCGGCGCCCAGCTCCGGCTACTGGGGGCAAGCACGCTGCATACCGCGATGCTCGCGCAGCAAGTCACCGCACTCTCGGTCTTGATCCTCGGCGTGTACCTCATTGCTGACGGAAAACTGTCCATGGGAGGGCTGATCGCCTGCTCCATGCTGGCGTCACGCGCCATGGCACCAATGGGCCAGATCGCCGGCCTCATGACGCAATACCACAACGCCCTCACGGCGCTCGCCGCGCTGGAACAGATCGTGACGCGCCCGGTGGAACGTCCCGAAGGCGCTCACTTCCTGAGCCGTCAGGCACTCCGCGGTGACATCGAGTTCAGGGATGTCTCGTTCTCATACCCGACCACCGAGATGAACGCGCTGCGCGGCGTGAGTTTCCGCATCACAGCCGGAGAGAAGATCGGCATCCTGGGCAGGACCGGCTCGGGCAAAAGCACGCTCCTGCGACTGATCATGGGGCTCTACCGCCCGATAACGGGTGCCGTACTGGTGGACGGCATCGACGTCAGACAACTCGACCCTGCGGAATTGCGGCGCAACATCGGCTACGTGCCTCAGGACGTGAATCTCTTCTACGGCACCTTGCGTGACAACGTCAGCATGGGCGCATCGCAGATCGAAGACGCGGATATCGTTCGCGCGCTTCATCTGGCCAATCTCAGCGAGTTCGTGAACCAGCACCCGCGTGGCATCGACATGCCGGTCGGAGAGCGCGGCGAATCCCTCTCGGGGGGGCAACGCGCGGGAATCGCGATCGCCCGCTCCGTGATCACCGACGCACCGATACTGCTCATGGACGAACCGACGGGCGCGATGGACCACTCCAGCGAGGAGACCGTGAAAGCGCGGCTGCGGGAGTACAGCGGCAAGAAGACCGTGGTGATCGTCACCCACCGCACATCACTTCTCGACATGGTCGACAGGATCATCGTCGTGGACGGCGGGAAGATCGTCGCGGACGGGCCGAAAGCAACCGTGGTCGAAGCCTTGCGCCAGGGGCGCATCGGGAAGGGCGTGTGAGCGGGACACCTGTGCACCGGTTTTCGGCCCGATGCCGCTCTGCTTGGCAGTGGTGGGTATCTCTTTGCACCGCAGTGGTGAACTGGTTTCTCGACCCATGGCTGCGCCCCGCGCAGGAACTGCCTCCGGGCTGGACGGCCGACGCCACCATCGCACGCCTGGCGCAGGAACCTTTACGAGCCCGCAAACTCCTGCACGTGACCTTGCTCGTATTCCTGCTTCTGATCCTGTGGGCCGCGATAGCCAGAATCGACGAGGTGACGCGCGGCGAGGCCAAAGTCGTGCCCTCCAGACAGATCCAGGTCATCCAGTCACTCGACGGCGGCATCGTCTCCCGGATCCACGTAAGGGAAGGAGCAATCGTCGAGGCAGGCGAGTTGCTTGTCAGCATCGATGCCACACGTTTCGTGTCTTCCCTCAAGGAGAACCGCGCACAGTACCTGTCTCTGCTGGCGAAGACCGCCCGTCTCGCGGCGATCGCGGAAGCCAAGGAGTTCGTCGTGCCGCCTGAGGTGATATCCGAAGCGCCTGACATCGCCTCCGCCGAAACCCGCCTCTACCAGAGCAGCCGCGACGAGTTGCAGAGCCAGATCGACATTGCCACGCAGCAACTCACACAGCGGGAGCAGGAACTGCGCGAGGTGACCGCCTTCCTGCAGCAGGCCAATCGCAGCTACGACCTCGCAAGGCAGGAACTGGGGCAGACAGAACCGCTCGTCGCCTCGGGCGCGGTATCAGAGGTCGAGATCCTCCGCCTAAAACGGGACGTGTCCCGGATGCGGGGAGAGGTCGAACAGTCGGGTGCGCAAGCGACCCGCACGCGGTCGGCGATCGAGGAAGCGCAGCGCAAGCGCGAGCAGGTCGAACTCGATTACCGCAACGGCGTGCGCAGGGAACTCGGAGAGGCCACCTCGCAACTGAACAGCCTTGCGGCGGGCAGTACCGGACTGCAGGACCGCGTCACGCAGGCGGAGGTCCGCTCACCGGTGCGGGGCACGGTCAAGCGCTTGCTCGTGAACACGGAAGGCGGCGTGGTATTGCCCGGCAGGGATGTGATCGAGATCGTGCCGCTCGATGACACCCTGCTGCTGGAGGCCCGTATCGCGCCGCGGGACATCGCTTTCCTGAGGCCCGGGCAGCCCGCGATGGTGAAGTTCACGGCCTACGACTTCGTGATCTACGGCGGGTTGGAAGCCGAATTGGAGAGCATCGGCGCGGACACCATCGCGGATGAGGACGGCAATGCGTTTTACCTCGTCCGGGTTCGCACGCATCGCCCGACGATAGGCGAGAGAAACCTGCCGATCATCCCCGGGATGGTCGCCGAAGTGGACATCATGACCGGCCGGAAAAGCGTGTTAAGCTACCTCCTCAAGCCCGTTCTTCGTGCGAGGCAGTACGCCCTCACCGAGCGATGACCCATACCATCCTGATTGCCACAGACGCCGAGGTGCGCGAGCGCTGGGAGAAAGCTTTTCCCACCGGTTCGATGCATGCGAATGCGTCGGCGGCCATCGGGCGCGTGGGGAGCGACTCGGTTGTGTGGATCCACGTAGGCTCGGACGCGGAGTTTGCCCGCCGCTTGGTGGACGAGTGCCTGTCACGTCTGGGCGCAACGCGCCTCGTCGCCCTGTCCGACACCCCCTCTGACAGTCAGGCCATCGAACTGATGGAGCGCGGGGTCGTGGGTTTCTGCCATTCCTACGCGGGCCCCGCCATGCTGCAGCAGGTGAGCACCGTGGTGTCCAATCAGGGGCTCTGGGTTGGGCCCAATCTGATGCAGCGATTGATTCGCGCGGCAGGCCCGAATGTCACCGCTGACACGGGTTCCCGCAACGCTCTCACCACCCTATCCTCGCGCGAGCGCGAGGTTGCTCAACAGGTAGGGCTTGGGTCCAGCAACAAGGAGATCGCGCGCATCCTCTCGATCACCGAGCGCACCGTGAAAGCGCACCTGAGCGCGATATTCCAGAAGCTCGGTGTACGCGACAGGCTCCACCTCGCGCTGTTCATGCGCTCGACCGGAGCCGTCTGAGCCTCGGGGCGTCCGGCATCAAACTGCGCCGCGCTTCCCCAGCACCCATCCCGCTATGGCCAATGCGCGGCTTCTGCGCAGTGACTCGTTTGACGGCTTCTGCAGCATGACCCGCAGCTCCTTGGCGAATTTGATGATGCCGATCAGTTCGATCCAGCGCCCGAGGTCCTGTGTTTCCGCCTCGTTGGCGGGCGCGGCTGCCGAATACGAGGACACGAAGGCGTCGAAGCGCCGGAAGTCAGCGAGATGGAAGTACTGTTCGGCGAGAGAGAACTCGAACGCACCGTCGATCACGTCGGCCATCCTCGGCCCGAAGAACGCATTGTTGAAGTCGAAGAAACCGGGGCCCTCTGTGCCAAGAATCACGTTCTTCGGGGTGACGTCCCCGTGACAGTGCACACTGGGGCTGCGCGCGTAGAGCATGTCGCGATTCTCGCCCGCGTGATGCCATGCGGCGACAGCCGAAAGTCCGGCGATCGCAGAGGCGATCTCCGCGTCGTCCCATTGCATGGTGCGGTAACGCTCGAACGCGGGCAGCCAGATCATGCAGGTCTCGTCGAAGCGGAAGGCCTCGCTCAGACCGGACGCAGGCCCCGTTTGCGCGGCGTGCAAGCGCGCCAGCGCAGCGGCCACCTCCTCGACCGGGTATTCGGGTTTCTTTCGCAACTCCCCTGGCAACCACTCGTAGAGCATCGTCGGCGCACCATCTACATGCCATGCCTCGGGAAGCACCGGAGGGATCACGGCGGCGGTGGGTATGCCCCGGGCACGAAGATCTGCGATGAGAGCGGACTCGTAGGTGGCATGCTCCTCGATACGGGAACTGCTGTAGTTTCCTGACACCCGAAACACTTTCAGCACCAGGACGCGCCCCTGCGAAAAGACTTTGTAGAGGCGATTGCCAGAGGAAACTGCAAGGCGCTCGACTGCGGGAAGTGACGGCAGCGCGTAGTGCTGCTGCAGGCCCTCGGCGATTGACGCAAGTTCGGACGAAGAGTGGATCGCGCCATCTCTCTCCCTGTCGAAGACGAGCCTGGCGCCAAAGCGGCGCAGGAACGCGTCCTTCTCCTCGGCGTGTCCGCCGGACGGAAAATGGACGTATGCGTCCAACAGGTGCTCTACGCAATTCAGGTTCCGGTAATCAGCGACGGCAGAGGTCGCCTGGGTGCCGTCGAGTGGAATCTCGCCCAAGTGATACACAGCACAGGTGTTCGATGCCTGTCGGTTCACAAGCCGCCATGACGAGGGCAGATGCCCCTCGAGGGACTCGTCGAGTTCCACCAGGATGTCGATATCCGAACCGAGTTTGACCAGCTTGCCGTGGACAAAAGGCACCTGGTAGCGGCCCAACTCACCGCGCATGGCCGACCCCATCAGATAAACCCGGGTCACGCATCCGAAGGCAGCCGCCTCGCGCCGCAGCGCCTCTTCGACCTGTGCGGCAACGCGGGCCTGGGCCTCAGCGTCGTAGATGTTCTTGCGCGGCTTCACGAATCCGAACTGGAACTGTGAGAGAAGCGCGCTCCAACCACGGTAAAGCTCCTCGGCGTCCTGCTTTCCGGAGCGTCTGCGCGCGCTGTAAGGGAAGATCACGCCGCCCGCCTGGCCCGCATGAAGCCAGAGCTGGGGGTCGGTTTCGGCGGTCACTCCTTCCCCGCGCAAAACGGTGAAGTAAAGATCCAGAACCTGGCACTTGATACGGTTGATGTCGTTGGCATCTACCGTCGCCGAGCACGACCCGAGGAAATCCACTAGCCGGGCAACGCCGGAGAGGGCGCGGAAACGTCGAAAGTCCTGCGCGACCAAGCCGACACTGGAGCGGGCCTTGACGGTCAATGCCTCACCCCTGAAGGTCCACAGCTTACCGGCCCCTTCGGCCTCGAAGCCGATGTACCGGAAGACGTCCTTGACCTTGGGAATGTGATAGGGCGCTACGGCAATCGAGAGGGTCTCATCGGGGGCATTCCCCTCGGCCAGCACGAAGTCGACCTCGTTTTCCTCGAGCAGCGCGAGCACCTCGGGATAACTGCGCGCGTAACCCGCGGAGGTGTCGACGGATGCGAACACAGCCGCGAGCTGCAGGAACTCCTCACGATCCAGCAGCAGTTTGTAATTCCGGTAATGGAAGTGGTATCCGTCGCCACACTCCTCTAGAGAGAAGCGCCTGGGATGGTACTTGACCTCGTTTTTCAGTCTGGACTCGGTCCAGATCCGGACATCGTCCTGATTGGCGTTGGGCAGCTTGCCGTCTTCGTAGTTCCGCTCACGGATGATCGCTCCGAGTTCGGCGGACTGGCGGAGGAACACGGCGGCGAACTCCTCGAACTCGGCGCGCCCCATCTCTATCCGGAGATCCCTGAAATGGATGTGGATGTTTTCCTCCATGTCGAGGAAGAGATTGCGATGCTTGGGCTTGGAGAGAATCTGCCCCCGGAAAATGACTTTCTTGATGACTCCCATAGGGGCTCCCTTTGCGGGTTACGGATGCGCACGGCCCCGGAACTATAGTCGAGCCCCCCTGCCCTCGCCCGGGACAGGATGTCGTCCTTTGGTACAGTGCTCGGCCTCCGTTGGTGCTACTAGACTTCCACTCAGTCATCAGTCCGTCCGATCGGACCAAACAGGAAGCGCCAGATGCCCGCCGGTCAACCAATCGCCACCGTCTCCTCGATCACGGGCACCGCTTTCGCCAAGGATGCGGACGGCAACCTGCGACCTCTGCGCGAAGGAGATGTGCTGAAAGAAGGCGAATCGGTCGTCACGGACGCCGGAGGCCGCGTAGAGCTCGCCTTTTTCGATGGCGGCGAACTGCTCGTTGCTGAGAGCCGCACCGTTATGGTCACGCCGGAGGCAAGCCCTCAGGGCAGCCCGGACGCCTCCGAGTCTGCAGTGCAGTCGCAGACCATCGAAGACGTGCTCAAGGCAATCGCCGAAGGGCGTGATATCGACGTCACGCTCGATGCCACTGCAGCCGGCCTTGGCGGAGGCGGCGGTGGCGACGCGCATGGATTCATTCGGGTTCTGCGCTTGTCCGAAGATATCAACCCGCCCGTCTTCCGGTTTCCGCCCCCTGAGCGAGGAGTGGACACCATTCCGCTCGGAGACGCCCTGGGTGCGGATCCAGCAACGGCCACGACGCCCACCACTGTTACGAGCCCGACGACTGTCACGAGT
>JBILEG010000339.1:0-4218 GCA_044352225.1 Pseudomonadales bacterium
AGCGGGGGCTCCGCACGACGCAGTTTCACATCGAAGCTGGCGAGTTCCGCGGGCGAGATTTCGCGCAATTGCGGAGGCAGAGGGCTCGAGGCATCGAACAGGGCAGCGCTCACCGCGTCGGCGTCACCCGACGCCACCAGAGCAGCGGCGCGCCCGCCATCCCGGGTGCAGCGCAAGACGGTGCCGGGCTGTGCCAGCAGAGACGAGATGGTGCGGGTTTCGAAGAGATAGTCCGCCCGGATGAGCAGGACACGGTCAGCGGCGGGAGCGATTTCCACGCCCGCTGAGCGCAGTTGGCGCCGAAGGCGCTCGGCGGCTGTGAGCCCCCAGAGCCTGACCTGCGATTCGCCAACGATGCGGGCAGCTACGGTCATGCTCGGGATTCCGGTGAAGGGGAAGGCGCCCCTGCCTCAGTGGCGGCCTTCGTCCGGAGTATAGGTTCGGGTCCGTGCGCCAGCCAAGCGCAGCCGTCGCCACGCTAGCATCAGTGTCTGATGCTGCTCCGCCCGGCTGACGAGGAACAGCGCGGCGGCTAGCAGCAGGAGGTCGGGCCCGACGGTGGTGATCACGGGGTTCAGCCGGTAGATCACCGCGCCGTGCCCGCTCAGCTGCTCCACAAGGTAGAAGAACAGGCCCGTGAGCGCGCCGAGTGCCACCCGCTGTGCGATCGGCGTTGCCCGCACCGGGCCAAGAAGCAGCGGCAGCCCGAGCATCGCCATGCCGAGCAGGCCGACCGGAATTCCCAGCTGCTGCCAGAAGAGCACGCGATAGCGGTGGGTATCGAGACCGTTTGCCGCCAGCACATCGATCAGCCGTCGCAATTCACCCAGGGAAAGCGCCTCCACCGGCACCACCAGTGTTTCTGTTTGCTCGCGCGAGAAAGGACTTTGCCAGTAACTCCCTGCACGTGCGCTTTCCACGGGTGGGCCGCTGACGAGGATGGCCTCGCGTACGTCCCGCAGCAACCAGCGTCCGTCTGCCAGAACCTCTGCGTGTTCTGCCTGCAGTGTCCGCTCAAGGCCGTACTGCGTGTCGAGTTCGTGTATCTCGACGCCGGTCAGCGTGCGGCCACTGACACCACCCGTGATCCGGACGAAGCTCCGTTCCCCGTACAGCCAGATCGCGTCCCCCGCACCCTTGGCGGCTTTCGCGTGGAGTCTGGCCGTCTCGCGTTCGATTCCTGGCACCAGCATGCCCTGCATGAGCAGGATCGCCACGGCCAGTGCCACCGCAGCCGCTGCCAGCGGTGCTGCCAGCCGCCAGGGGGACAGCCCTGCCGCCCGCAGCACGATGATTTCCTGGTGATTGGCCAGCGTACCCAGGCCGATCAGCGTGCCCATCAGTGCGCTCACGGGCCCCAGTTCGATGATCCTGACGGGCAAGGACATCAGCACGATCACGATCGCATCGCTCGCGGCGAAACTGCCCCGCCCCACGTCCTCCAGTTCTTCGGTGAGTGCGATGAAACTGAAGAGGCCGAGCAGGACGAGCAGCGCGGGCGCGGCACCGGCCAGAAAACTGCCGGCGAGATGGCGGTCGATACGCATGCCGCTCAACTGCGCGCCCTCCGCGAAAGGGTGATGGATATCCACGGCCACGCATGGGCCACGCCCACCCCGACGCCCAGCATGGCAGGTACCCACCAGAGCCCGGTGAGATGCTGTTGTTCCACAGCGTTGCGCGCGATGCCGAGCAGGTTGAAATAGGCCGCGTACACCAGGAGCGCGATCAGGAGTTTCAGGTAACGGCTGCGCCGCGGCTCGGATCGCGCAAGGGGCACTGCGAGCAGCGCGAGCAGCACGGTCGAGACCGGAGCGCAGTAGCGCCATTGCCACTCGGCCCGGCCGCTGGGGTTGGTGGTGCCCGCAAGCGCGGGTGTGCTCTGGGCCTTCTCCTTGTAGGTTGCGCGGTGCCGCCCTGAGGCCTTCAGCCACAACCGGAAGCTGCCGAAGCGCGCCCGCAGGCTCTTTCCTTCTTCGTTTCGCCTGAAGATGGTGGCGTCCTCCAGCAGCAACTCATGGCTGTCCGGCGCCGCATAGGCGCGGAAGGATCCGCGTGGCGCCGTGATGATCTGGAGCACGCCGTTCTGGTTGTCGTGGATGAACACGCCTTCGAGACCACTGCGGTCCGGCGTGAGCCCCGCAATGTACAGAGTGCGTTCGGACTCGCCGAAACGATTGAAGCTTCCCGCTTCCACGCGGTCGATGTCGGCGCTGTTCTCGGCCTCGCTGCGCAACGCGTAAATGCTTCCCCATGCCCACGGCCGCAGTTGGGTCGAGAGCACTGCCACCGCGAGTGCAAGCGGAAGCGCGAGCATCAGTACGGGCCGGAACAGGCGGGACTCCGGAACCCCGGCGGCGCCGAGCGCGTGAAGTTCCGCGTCCTGGTGAAGGCGGCCCACGCACAGGAGCACCGCCACGTAAAGCGCTACCGGCAGAAGCACTTCCAGCGCGATCAGCGCCTTCAGGCGCGCGAGTTCGCGCACCTCCGAGGCCGTCAGCAATCCGGAGCCTGCCTCTGCAAGCAGTCGCGTGAGCGTGAAGGTCACGAACACGGCGAGCAGCACTGCTGCAGTGCCAACGAAGTTGAAGCCAAGTTCGCGCAGAACGTAGCGGTCAAGGATCACGGCTTTGATCCCGGTTGCCGGCGCGCACTATCATCCCGCCCCATATGCACCGCGCCGATCCTGCCCGCCTTGCCCGCATCCTGACATGCATTTGCATGGCGGGAACCTGTGGCATGCGCGCGCAGGCGGCGCAAGGCTCCGACCCCGGCGCCCGGGACAGCATCTCGGTCAGCGCCGATTCCGCCTCCGAAGACCGCGGTTCGCGCGCCCTGCAGTTGCAGGGCAATGTGCGTGTGAGCGGCTCCGACTGGGAGTTCACAGCCGAGCGCGCAACGCTGAGCGGCACGCTGGACGACGCGGAACAGGTGGATGCGCAGGGGGCGCCCGCGCGGATTTTCTTCCGTAAAGCGGGCAATGCAGCCGGGATAGACGAGGTCGAGGGAGTGGCGCGGGACATCAGCTACCGGCGGCATGAGGATGTACTGCATCTCAGGGGCGGAGCACGTCTGAGACGCGATGCCAACATGCTGAGCAGCGAGGACATCGAGTACCGCCGCGCGGGTGATCTCTTCAAGGCAGGCGGCGCCGGCGGCGTGCGGCTAACCATCACTCCCGGGCAGCGGCGCTCCGCTGGAAATCCTCCACCGGACTGACGGCCATGCCTTCCGGGGGGAGCAGCGGCCAGCGGCGATGCTGCTCCTCGGCACGGGCAAGGTCGAGGCGTGTGTCGACTTCGCACCACCCCAGCCCGTGTATCGAACACACTCCCACCGCACCCGTGCGGGCCAGCGCGTCGACGGCCGAAAGGTACCAGGAGCCCAGTCCCTCGCGCCGGCGCATAACCGAGTCGAGCATGGCCACGAAGGCGGCACCGCCACCCGCGTCGAAGGCGAGCATGCCTATCGATTCCCCGTTCACGCCCGGAATGCCAAGGCGTTTGCCTACGCGCTCGAGCCGTCCTCCCTCGGACACGATGAGCATGTCGTCGTCGTCGTAATGACCCTTGCGATCAGCCGTAAGAGTGATGGGGTAGGCGCCGCGCTCCGCGAGCAGTCGCTGCATGACGGCCGCTTCGAAAAGGGTGTCGCCGTTCAGCACCACGAACTCCCCGCGCATCTCGTGGCGCATGAGCCAGCAGGTGCCGAGGTTGTCGCAGTGCTCGAAGAAGGGATTGAACTCGGTACGCACCTGCAGTCCGTCGAGATCGAGTCCGGCCACGATGTCTTCCACCACATGTGCCGCGTAACCGGTGGCGATCACGACCTCTTCAACGTCGCAACGGCTGATCTCCCGGAGTTGCCATTCAAGCAGTGGGCGGCCATTGATGGGGAGCGAGCACTTGGGTCGGGACTCGGTGAGGGGCAACAGTCTGCGGCCCTGACCTGCGCTCAGGATGATCACTTTCATGGAATCGAAACCCGTCTGTCTTATTGTTGAAACGTTAGAGTATCTCGTCCGATGGTGCAATGCATGGCTGACAACTGCCGGTTGGCCGCTGCCCGCGCTGGTGGGTATGGTGTGGCTGACCCAACGACCCAATGACCCAACGTGAGGGGCCCGATGGACGAGATTGCCGAACTCCGACGCCGCATCGACATACTCGAAGCCCGCGAGGCCGTGCGTGAGGCCATGTGCCGCTACTGGCGTGTGCT
>JBILEG010000493.1:0-2892 GCA_044352225.1 Pseudomonadales bacterium
GCTCGATTACAAGATCTGGGAGGAACTCGACGACTGTTTCACGGAAGACGCCGACGCGGACTGGGGCACGGGCAACTGGCAAGCCTCGGGGCGTGCGCAGATCCGCGCCTTCCTGCATGGCAACGAAAGCCAGGACGGGTTGCGTCTCAGCCATTTCGGGCACAACGCGGAGGTAAGCGTATCGTCAGCAGACCCCGGAAGTGCCAGCGCCATCTTCAAGCTCGAAGACTGGGTGACGCTGAGCGGCGTCACCATCATGAAAGGCTTCGGGCAGTACCGCATGCAGTTCCGGCGCGGTGATGACGGTATCTGGCGTATCAGTCGCCTGCGGCTCTTGCACGACTACCGTGAGGAATTCCCGCGTTACATCGATGGCCGCCGGGTCTCCACGACGCCCGCCCTGGACCAGAGCTGAGGACGATGGGCGAGCACGCCGCACCCACCTTGCATCCCCTCGGTGATGCTGCGCTCGTGCTGGTGTTCGGTGAGCGCATCGACCCCGCGATAAATGCGCGCGTGCTGGCGGCGTGGCGGGCCATCCATGCGCTGCGTCTTCCGGGCGTGAGGGATGTTGTGCCGGCCTACGCCAGCGTGACGGTGCACATAGACCCCGGCAATCCCTGCGTCGATGCCTTGTCCGCACGACTTCTCGAGGTGTGCGGCACGCTCCCGCCCGCGATGGACGCAAGCCGCCTCGTAGAGGTGCCCGTGTGCTATGAGGCCGCCTTTGCACCCGACATGGACGAGTTGTGTGCGCATGCCGCTCTCGCCAGGGAGGAGGTGATCGAGCGCCACAGCCGCCCCGATTATCGCGTGTATTTCATCGGTTTTACCCCCGGTTTCCCGTACCTGGGCGGATTGGATCCCGCGTTGGCGATGCCGCGCCGTGACACTCCCCGCCCGCGCGTCGAGGCCGGTTCCGTTGCCATCGGCGGTACGCAGACCGGTATCTACCCGACGCGGAGCCCGGGCGGCTGGCGCATCATCGGGCGCACACCGCTCGGTCTGTTCGAGCTCGGCCGTGATCCCTGCTGCCTGCTTGCGCCCGGTGACACAGTGCGATTCGTGCCCGTATCCGCGGACGAATTCGCAGCCTTGTCGCAAGGTGTTTGAATCGTGCTCGAGTGCATCACGCCCGGCCTGCTCGCCACCCTTCAGGACACGGGGCGCTTCGGCATGCAGTCACTCGGCGTCGGTACCTCCGGGGCGATGGATGTGTTCGCGCTTCGTGTGGCCAACGCGCTGCTCGGTAACGCCGATGATGCGTCCGCCCTTGAATTGACGCTGGGGGGCGCGGAGTTCCGTGCGAGCGAAGCGGCGTGGTATGCACTTGCGGGTGCTGATCTGAGCGCTTCGCTCGACGGTGTCGATGTGCCGCTGTGCGCGCCTTTCCGCATGGCGGCCGGGCAACGGCTGCGGCTGCCCTCGGCCCGGCGCGGCCAGCGCGCCTTGCTTGCTGTTTCGGGAGGCTTCGATGCGGCTGTGGTGTCGGGCAGCAGTGCAACAGATCTGCGGGCCGGATTCGGGGGCGTTGGCGGCCGTGCGCTGATGCGTGGTGACCGGCTGCGCTTGCTCTGCCCGCGTGAGCCCTCAGGCCTGCCCTCCCGCGTGTTCACCTCGCTGGCGCATCCGGCCCTTGCGTCGCAGGCGCCGCTGTTGCTGCTTCCCGGGCCGGCGCTGGAGCAGCTTTCCGGAGAGGATCGGAATCGCTTGCTGAGCGAGGACTTCACGGTGAGCCGTGCGTCCGATCGCATGGGTCTGCGCCTCGAGCAGGCGCTTGCTTCCGCCGCCGTGATTCCGCCGATCCTGTCTGCCTCGGTTGCGTTTGGCACGCTGCAACTTCCACCCGATGGCAGGGGAATCATCCTCGCGGCGGATCGCCAGACGACGGGTGGTTATCCCGTCGCGGGCGTGGTGGCGAGTATCGATCACGGCAGGCTCGCGCAGTTGCGCCCGGGCGATGTGCTGCGATTCCGTCTCTCGGAAATCGGCGAGGCCCGTGCCGAGTGGCGTGCACGCGAGCGGCAACTCTCGCAGTTGCGCATCGCAGCGGCTGCCTGGTGGAAGGAGGTGTGATGCGGCACATAGACCTGAATGCCGATGTGGGCGAGGGCTTCGGGGCAACCGATGCGGCTCTTGTTCCGTTGCTCAGTTCAGCCAACATCGCCTGCGGCGGGCACGCAGGCGATGCGGGCACGATGGCCGCGTGCGTGGCACTCTGCCAGGCACACGGCGTGGCGATAGGCGCTCATCCTTCCTATCCCGACCGGGAGGGCTTCGGCAGGCGTGAGGTGGCGATCGATGCGCACGATCTCCGTGCCAGCCTGATCGCGCAGATCCGCGCCCTTGCGGAGGTTGCGCACGCGTCCGGCGCGCGGCTCACGCACGTGAAGCCGCACGGTGCGCTCTACAACCGTGCTGCCGTTGACCCTGTCCTGGCTGCACTCGTCGCGGATGCCGTGCGTCAGGTGGATCCGTCACTTCTGCTGATGGGGCTCGCGGGCTCCTGCGTTCCCGTTGCAGGTCGTGCGGCGGGGCTTGGCGTGCTCGCGGAAGGTTTTGCCGACCGGCGGTATACGGAACACGGTTTTTTGTTGCCCCGCAACGCCGTTTCCGCAGTGATCGAGGACAGCGGGGAGGTTCGCGAGCAACTGCTGTCGATGGTGCTCGAAGGCTGCGTTGTATCAGCCTGTGGCAGCACCGTTCACATCGAACCCGACACCGTGTGTCTGCATGGTGACGGGCCGCACGCAGTCGCTTTCGCGCGGCTCGTGCGCAAGGTGCTTGGCGAGGCGGGCGTCGGGATCCGGGCGGTGAAAGCGTGAACTGGTTGCCGCTCGCCGGCATCGCTGTCGTGGTGCTCGGTTTTGCGCTGCGTCTGAACGCAGCGCT
>JBILEG010000302.1:0-4768 GCA_044352225.1 Pseudomonadales bacterium
GTGTACTGCGGCGGTGGAGGACGGCTACCGGGGGTTCCGGCGTAGTTGAGGCCCGTAGGAGGGGGCCATGCCCCCGACACAGCCTGACCAAAGGGCTGCCGTCGCGGGCATGGCCCGCTCCTACCGCAATCAAGAGCCCTGATGCAGGCCGGCGTCGCGGGCATGGCGGAATGGCATGGCCCGGGGGGACTCGGGTGTAGGAGCGCGCCATGCGCGCGACAAAGTCCTGATGCAG
This sequence comes from Pseudomonadales bacterium, assembly GCA_044352225.1. Classification (GTDB taxonomy): domain Bacteria; phylum Pseudomonadota; class Gammaproteobacteria; order Pseudomonadales; family UBA5518; genus UBA5518. Next base: position 236 of record JBILEG010000302.1, read on the forward strand.
GCCGGCGTCGCGGGCATGGCGGAATGGCATGGCCCGCGGCGACTCGGGTGCAGGAGCGCGCCATGCGCGCGACAAAGTCCTGATGCAGGCCGGCGTCGCGGGCATGGCGGAATGGCATGGCCCGCGGGGACTCGGGTGCAGGAGCGCGCCATGCGCGCGACAGAGCCCTGATGCAGGCCGGCGTCGCGGGCATGGCGGAATGGCATGGCCCGCAGGGACTCGGATGTAGGAGCGCGCCATGCGCGCGACAAAGCCTTGGCGCAGGATATCGCCCTCGCGGGCTGCCTCAGAACGCCGGCGCCGCCCCGAAGGCGAGCCCCGTCGCATCCTTGGCCGAGAGCGCGGGCGCGCGCCCATCCACCAGCGGCCACTCGATCCCGATCGTCGGGTCGTCCCAGCGCACCGAGACCTCGTGCGCCGGGTCGTAGTAGTCCGTGCACTTGTAGAGGAATTCTGCGCCCTCGGCGCTGGTCACATAAAAGCCGTGCGCAAAGCCGGGCGGCACCCAGAGCATGCGTCGGTTCGTGGCCGAGAGCGTGTAACCCACCCAGCGCCCGAAGGTGGGCGAGGCTCGGCGCATGTCCACCGCCACGTCGAAGACCTCTCCGGCCACCACACGCACGAGTTTTCCCTGCGTGTGCTCGGTCTGGTAGTGCAGCCCGCGCAGGATTCCCTGTGCCGAACGGCTGTGGTTGTCCTGCACGAAATCATGATCGATGCCGAGTTGTGCGAAGCCGCGGCGGTTCCAGGATTCGAGGAAGAAGCCCCGCTCGTCGCCGAAGACCTTCGGCTCGAGCAGGATGACCTCGGGGATGGCGCTTGGCGTGGCCTGCATCAGGACGGGCTCCCTTCGTTGGCGATGCGTTCCAGGTACTGCCCGTAGCCGCTTTTGCGCAGGGGCTTGGCCAGCGCCAGCAGTTGGCTCTTGTCGATGAAACCCATGCGGAAGGCGATTTCCTCGGGGCAGGAGATCTTGAGGCCCTGCCGCTCCTCGACCACACGAATGAAATTCGAGGCATCCAGCAGCGAGTTGTGCGTGCCGGTGTCGAGCCAGGCAGCGCCCCGCGTCAGCACTTCCACGCGCAATGCGCCGCGGCGCAGGTACTCGCTGTTCACGTCGGTGATCTCGAGTTCGCCGCGGGGGGAGGGCTTGATGCCGCGCGCGATCTCCACCACCTCGTTGTCGTAGAAATAGAGCCCGGTGACGGCGAAATTCGACTTCGGGTGTTTGGGCTTTTCCTGGATGTCCTGTGCCTTTCCCTCGGCATCGAAGCTCACCACGCCGTAGCGTTCGGGGTCCTGCACGTAATAGGCGAACACCGTGGCACCCGAGCGCTTGGAGGCGGCCGAGGCCAGTTTTTTGGTGAGGCCCCCGCCATAGAAGATGTTGTCGCCCAGCACCAGACAGGCCGGACGGTTGCCGATGAACTCCTCGCCGATGATGAAGGCCTGCGCCAGCCCATCCGGCTTGGGTTGCACGGCGTACTGGAGGCTGATGCCCCACTGCGCGCCATCGCCAAGCAGGTTCTTGAAGGCCGGCTGGTCGTGCGGCGTGGTGATCAGCAGGATTTCGCGAATGCCGGCCAGCATCAGTGTGGCGAGCGGGTAGTAGATCATCGGCTTGTCGTAGACCGGCATCATCTGCTTGCTCACCGAACTGGTGAGGGGGTGCAGGCGGGTGCCGGAGCCCCCGGCCAGAACGATCCCGCGGTAGCGGCTCTGCTGCATCTTCGCGCTCTCCTTGGCGTGGCCGGGCGAGTATAGGCGAGGGCAGTGATTCCGGGCATGACGTGGCGTGCGACGGGCGCGGTGGCTAGAATCCCGGCCTTTGCGCCGACCCTTTCACCCTAGGACGTTCATGGATGCCCTGAACCCGGCGCAAGTGCCCGCCGATCGCATCGCCGATGCCCTCGCGCTCGCCGACCTCGAGCCCGTGAGGCACCTGCGTGTGTGCCTGCTGGGTTACCGGAGCCATCCCTTTGCGGGTGGTCAGGGCGTGTACCTGCGGTATCTCAGCAAGGCTCTGGTCGAACTCGGCCACAGTGTGGATGTGATCTCCGGGCAGCCTTACCCAGAGCTCGACCCCCGCGTGCGGCTCATTCCCATGCCGGGGCTGAACCTCTACGAGACGGGTCTGGCGTCGCTCCGACCCCGGCATCTGCGCTCGCGCGCCAATGTCTACGAGTGGCTCTCCAAGCTCACGGGCGGCTTCGGCGAGCCGCAGGCCTTCGGCATGCGCGTGCTCGATTACCTTCAGGCGCACCGCGCCGACTACGACATCGTCCACGACAACCAGAGCCTCAGCTACGCGATGCTGCGCCTGCAGGCGCGGGGCGTACCGCTGGTGAGCACCATCCACCATCCCATCACCTCTGACCTGCGCCTGGTGCTGGCCGCCGAGCGCGTGTGGTGGCGGCGCCTGCTGGTGCGCCGCTGGTACGCCTTCCTTCGCATGCAGCAGCGTGTGGCCCGCGGCCTGCGCCATGTGGTCACCGTTTCGGAGTGCTCGCGGCAGGATGTCGCACGGGATTTCGGCCTGCCCGCCGAGCGGTTGGAACTCGTCTACAACGGCATCGATACCGCGGTCTTCGCGCCCCTGCCGGGCGCCGTGCGCAAACCGCTGCAGATCATGGCCACGGCCTCGGCAGACCAGCCGCTGAAGGGTCTTGCCGTGCTGCTCAGGGCCTTCGCCGCGCTGCTGCCGCGCCATCCTGGCCTGCGTTTGCTCGTGATCGGCCGCCCGCGCGAAGGCGGTGACACCGCCCGGCTGCTCGAGGCGCTGGATCTGGGCGCGCACGTCGACTTCCTGAGCGGCATTCCCACCGACGAACTGGTGCGGCACTACTCCGAGTCCACGCTGGTGGTGGTGCCCTCGCTCTACGAGGGCTTCGGCCTGCCGGCCGGTGAGGCCATGGCCTGTGGCGCGGCAGTGGTCTCCTCTGATGGTGGCGCGCTGCCCGAGGTCGTGGGCGATGCCGGCGTGCTGGTCCCGGCAGGTGATGCCCTGGCCATGGAGCGTGCCATCGATGCGCTGCTCGGCGATCCGGCCCGGCGTGAGATGCTGGGTCGCGCAGCCCGTGCGCATATCCTCGCCGCCTTCTGCTGGCGGCGCGCGGCGCGCAGCATCACGGCCCTCTACGAACGCGTGCTGGCGGCCGATGGAAACCATTGATCTGCGCCATCTTCCCGTGCAACCCGGAGACCGGGTGCTGGATCTCGGCTGCGGCGAGGGCCGCCACGCCATCGCCGCCTGGCTGCAGCGCGAGGCGCATTGCGTGGGCGTGGACCTCTGCGCGGCAGACGTGAAGCGGGCCCGTGACAAATCGCTGCCCTTCGTGCCGGAATTCCCGGCAACCGCAACGCGGAGCATCGGCTTCGGCGTGGCAGACGGCCTGCGACTGCCCTTCGCCGACCACAGTTTCGATGTCGTCATCTGCTCCGAGGTGCTGGAGCACATCGGCCCCTACCGTGCGGTGCTCGACGAGATCCGCCGTGTGCTGAAACCCGGCGGCGCGCTCGCCGCGAGCGTGCCCCGCTACTGGCCCGAGCGCATCTGCTGGTGGCTCTCGGACGCCTATCACGCGAACGAAGGCGGCCATATCCGCATCTTCCGCAGCGCGGAGCTCGAGCGCGACATCGAGTCGATCGGCTTCCGGCGCTACCATCGCCACGGCGCACATGCCCTGCATTCGCCTTTCTGGTGGCTCAAATGCCTGCTGTGGGAGCGGCAGGAGCGCTCGCGTCTGGTGGCGGCCTATCACCGGTTGCTGGTGTGGGATCTGATGCAGCGTCCGTGGATCACCCGCTCGCTCGAGCGGCTGCTGAACCCCGTGCTCGGCAAGAGCGTGGTGATGTACTTCCGCAAGGCGCCTGCCGCATGAGCGAGCTTTATCTGAGCAAGGGCCTCTTCCCGGCTGAATTCCTGCGCCCCAGCGTGGAATTCATCCTCGCGGCGCAGCACGACGACGGTTGCATCCCGTGGTTCCCGGGCGGTCATGCGGATCCCTGGGATCACATCGAGGCGGCGATGGGCCTCGTCGTGGCAGGCGAGATCGACGCCGCGCGCCGCGCCTATGCCTGGCTGAAGGCCACGCAGCTGCCCGATGGCAGCTGGTGGGCGGCCTACAAGGACGGCGAGATCCACAACCAGGATCGCCGCGAGACCAACTTCGTGGCCTATATCGCCACCGGCGTGTGGCACTTCCACCTCGTCACCGGTGATCTCGATTTCCTGCACGGGATGTGGCCCACGGTGGAACGCGCCATGTCCTTCGTACTGGCGCACCAGGGGCCGCAGGGTGAGATCCACTGGGCTGTGGATACCGATGGCCGCCCCATGGAAGACGCGCTGGTCACGGGCTGCAGTTCCATCCACAAGAGCCTCGAGTGCGCGGTGAACATCGCCCACACGATCGCTCTGGATGCGCGGCACTGGGTCGAGGCCAGACGGCAGGTGGGCGATGCGCTGCGTCACCGCCCCGAGCGCTTCGACCGCACCTGGGAGAGCAAGTCGCGGTATTCGATGGACTGGTT
>JBILEG010000008.1:0-20544 GCA_044352225.1 Pseudomonadales bacterium
CTCAGTGGACGGGGTCCTGTGCAGCTGCTGCGGAGGTACCTCTTCGAATTGCCCGCCGGGCACTCAGCCTTCACCGATCGCATGGGTAGGTACCTGCCGCAACCCTGGTGACGGCAAGAACTACGTTATCTCCTATAACGATTGTTGTGGCGCTGCCAATTGTGGTCGTTGCTATTGCAACCGGAATGAGGGGGATACACCGAAATACCGTCCTGAGAAGGCGAATTCGGTCACCTGGTGCTACGGCGGTGTCGCTCCTACTTATACCTGCACGGTGTCTCGCGTGGTGGCACTGGCGGAGGACTGATTTTGATGGCAAGAATTCTTTGCGCGGTGGCATTGACGGTATGGGCTCTCGCGGGATCGACGCCATCTTCTGCGGCACTGGAAGCCCCGTCATCCCGGCCGCTCCAATACATCATCAACTGCGAGGGGTGCCACAAGGCAGATGGATCCGGTCAGCCTGGTTTTGTGCCCGAATTCCGCAACCACATCTCGTCGTACTTGAGCCTGCCGGGGGGCCGGGAGTACCTGTTGAGTGTGCCTGGTGTTGCCCAGTCCACGCTGAGTGATCGGGAGCTCGCCGATGTGATGAACTGGATGCTCGAGACCTATGATCCGCAAGGGCTGCCTGCAGGCTTCGAACCCTACACCGCCAGCGAGGTCGGCGCACTGAGGAAGTCGCCCCTCTCGGATGCGGCGCGCCAGCGCTCGAGGGTTCTTGCCCGAATGGTCGCCGATCCCGAGGAGGCTGTGATGTCGGATATCCGCGCGAGCAGTGCATCTGCCGACCGGCCAGGCGGGGCAGCTGCCGGATCCCGGGGAAGCGTCGAGCAGCCGGATTCATTCGCTATTTGTGCGGCCTGTCATCCGGTATCAGCCGATGGCGCGAATGGAATGGGTCCGAACCTGCGTGGTGTCATCGGCAGGAAGGGCGGGGTCAACCCCGGTTTCGGATACTCCGGGTCTTTGCAGTCGGCTGCAGTCGTATGGACTGAGTCCGTTCTTGACACGTTCATCGAATCCCCGAGAAAGGTGATATCGAACACGACGATGACCTTCATGGGCGAACCGGATGCGCAGCGGCGCGCTGAAATAATCAATTATCTCAAGTCACTCCAGTAGCGGCGCCGTGGGAACGGAATGGGTTTGACTAAGGTGTCAAAGATAGACGATGTACAAGGAATTGAAACGGGCATGGTCTGAGCTCACGGCGGCGGGCGAGATGTTCGAAGTCCAGCGCGTCGCGGTGCGCGGCCAGTCGATTTTCGGTTATGTCCATGCGCCAGCCTCGCTGCGCGAGGTATGGCTCGCATCTGCGCAATATGCAGACAGCGACTACTTGGTCTATGAGGGCGAGCGCATCAGCTATCGGCAGGCGCACGCGCGCGCAGCCGCGCTCGCGTCGGCTCTGGCCGAGCGCGGAGTGGTGCCCGGTGATCGCGTGGCAATAGCGATGCGCAACTATCCCGAGTGGATGATCGCATTCTGGGCTGTGACGGGGATGGGGGCTGTTGCGGTCGGCATGAACGCGTGGTGGGTTCCCCGCGAGATGCATTATGCATTGCAGGATTCGGCGCCTCGTGTGCTGATCGCGGATTGGGAGCGGCTGCAGCGCTTCGGGGAAATCCGGGAAGCATTTCCCCGGCTTGGCGTCGTCGCGGTGCGTCCGCTCGGCCAGGTGCCTGCATGGGCTGAACTCTGGGGCGCGCTCGCGGACGGCAGCGGAGATTTTCCCGAGTGCATCATCGACCCAGACCAGGACACCAGTATCTTCTACACATCGGGTACCACGGGGCATCCCAAGGGAGCGCTGTTGACCCATCGAAGTTGCGTCAACAACATCCTTAACGTTGTCTTCGCAACCACAGTGCAGATGCGTGCATTGGTATATGCAGCAGGGGAAGATCCCCTGACTACCGCAAGCGCCACGCCGCCTCGCGCGCTGGTCGCCACACCGTTCTTTCATGTGACAGCCAATAACTGCGTGGCCCAGGTGGCACCGTTGGTCGGTGGGTCCCTGATACTCATGTACAAGTGGGATGCGGCGGAGGCGCTGCGGCTGATAGAGCGGGAGCGGCCGACCACCTTTGGTGCAGTACCCATGATGACGCGGGAGATTCTCGCGCATCCCGATTTTTCTTCCCGTGACACCTCCTCGCTGTTGACGATCGGGGGTGGTGGGGCAGCCATGCATCCTGATCTTGTGAGCAGGATTCCCGACGCCCTTCCTGGCGCGCGCCCGAGCACAGGCTACGGACTGACCGAGACAAGCGGAATCATCGCGGCAGTATCTCTGGAGTTCTTCATGGATCGTCCGCGTAGCGTCGGTCCTGCGATGCCGACCTTCGAGTTGAAGTGCGTCGATGTTGACGGGAACGCGTTGCCGCCGTTCGGGATTGGTGAACTTTTGGTGCGCGGTGCGCCCGTCATCCGAGGCTACCTCAATCAACCCGAGGCCAGCGCGGCGGTGATCGTCAATGGTTGGCTGCATACGGGTGATATCGCCTACCTCGACGAAGAAGGATTCATCCACCTGGTCGACCGTGCCAAAGACATGGTGCTCCGCGGTGGAGAGAACATCTATTGCGCCGAGGTCGAGAGCGCGATATTCCAGCACGATGCCGTTGCCGAGTGCGTCGTGTTCTCGGTGCGCGATGAGCGGATGGGCGAGGAAGTCGGCGCAGCCATCCATCTCAAGCAGGGCGCATGTCTCGATGCATCCGGACTGCGCGAGACTTGCGGCCGGTACATTGCCGCGTTCAAGGTGCCGCGTTACCTGTGGTTCCTGGATGAGCCACTTCCGCGCAATGCAAGTGGCAAGTTCGTGAAACGGGCGCTACAGGAGTCACTGCCCATAAGCGATGCCCAATAGGCACTCCTGCCCAACTCGTGGAAGGCACCGGTCACTTTGCAGGCCAGCCACCGGGATCAGCGTCGCTGGTGCAGCAAAGAGCGTGGGCCAATGCCAGTTCGACGAGCACTCCAGCCAAGGCGCGCACCTGTCTCGTTCACCCGGACGGAGGCGGCGAGGCCACTGCCTGGAGGGTTGCGGAGCGCCGGGCTGCTGGTACTTCCAGCACGTATTCGCTTCCGGCTGCAGGACCTGTCGCAGGCATCGTGTATTGAGCTGATTCGCGATCCGCCGGCTGCCGGCGGGGCGCTTGATCAGTGGGTTCGTATGTGGTAGAAACTCCGTGAAAAACCGAACACGCGTTCGATAAAATTCTCGGTTGCTGCCGGCGAACGGTGGCTTGGCCCCAAGGAGGAACGCATGCTTGCACAGACAACCATGGCGAATGGTGAGCGAAGCCCTCTGACTGGCAGGGTGGCTTGGGCCGGGAGCAATTTTTCGCTCTCCGTGGAGGAAACCGAGGAGTCCGAGCAACACAGCAGTGTGGTTCGGGGCTGTGATCACGACTACAGCCAGGTAAAGCGAGAGAAGTTCCACGGCAGGGTTGTCGCACTGTGCCATAGCAAGGCAGCCGTCGTTCGTGATCAGGTCGATCATCCCGTGTGCTACCGGGGGAGAGCGGGGGAGAATCTGATCGTGTTCACCAGTTCGATCGATCGTATCGGAGGAACGCTCCAGGACGGACGTTCATTCGCACCTAACACCCTGATCAAGCTTCCGAGGAACTACACCCACAGAACCTACTTCCCTGGCGCATACGACAACCTGTCAGTGTCGATCGATGCAGACATGCTCGCAGAACGGGTTTGCGAGCAGACACAGGGTGCAAACGTCCGCGACATCATGGACGGTACGCATTACGTGGCCGATCCGGGCACAGTGAACGATTTCCATGCAGCCATTGGCGATGTCTTTCGCCGGGCGACGCACTGCGAGAGCTCATCCGAGCTGGCGCCGGAACTCGACAAGGCAGTGGAGTCCCTGCTGGATGTCCTGGTATCGGCGGTGACCATCGGCCAGGCCCGGCAATGGGAACTACCAAGGCCGTCAACGCGCTCATATATCGTCGACAAGGCCGTCAGTTACCTTGAGCAGCATCTATCGGATACGTTGTCCGTACCCGAGGTCAGCGGCGTCGTCGGCGTCAGCGTCAGGACCTTGCGCTACAGCTTCGAGGAGATAACGGGAGTATCTCCCTCCGAGTATCTGCTGACAGTACGCCTGCGTATGGTCCGGCGGGAGTTGCTGGCCGGCAGTTCCATGAAATCGATCTACTGCATCGCACACAAATATGGATTCTGCAACATGAGCCGGTTCGCGCATTTCTACAAGCAGACTTTCGGCGAGCTGCCTTCGGAGACGAGCGGAAGAGGCGTCAAGAACAAGCGCCATTCATCGTCGAGCCGGCTCGCGCGCAGTGGTCGATAACAATACTGACGCGCACACTCCACGCGCACCTGGATAGCAGACTGATTGGAGGCCGCGTCCATGTCCAGCACATCAGAGAGCATACTGCGGGCTCCGGGGTTCCTCGATCCTGAAATGCTCGAGACTACGGTGGCGGTTGCTGGGATGCTGGAGACGCTGCCAGCACTTTCTGATGAAACACTGGCCGAATTCCGATCGGCCATGGCGCAATGGGCGAGGCCGGTGTCAGACAGCGTTCCGGTTGAGCGAACGGTGATAGCGCACCACGAGGGTGCCGATCTCGCGGTATACGTGATCAATGGGCGCCCCGGCACCTCCCGGCCTGCGGTTCTGCACATGCACGGAGGTGGTTTCGTCGGGGGCGCTGCACGCTTCGACTTGCGCAATCTCCAGGATATCGCCGCCGCGCTCGACATCGTCTGTGTCAGTGTGGACTACCGGCTCGCGCCGGAGACGCGCTGGATCGGCTCGCTTGCTGACAACTACACCGCTCTCCGGTGGCTGCACACGAATGCCGGAGTGCTCGGGGCTGACCCAGAGCGCATTGCCGTGATGGGCGAGAGTGCTGGCGGTTGCCATGCCGCGTTGCTCGCGAAAGAGGCGCGTGACCGTGGCGAGGTGCCGCTGGTGCTGCAACTGCTGGTCTATCCGGCGCTGGACGACCGTACCGGCAGTTCGCACTGCAGTCCCCGGCACATCGGCACGATGTTCTGGTCTTGCGAATCGAACCAATTCGGGTGGTGTTCCTTCCTGGGAGTGGAGCCAGGTGGGTCAGCTGTCCCGCTGGATGCGGTACCGGCACGCTTGTCCGATCTTGCCGGTTTGCCGCCAGCTTTTATCGCTGTCGGGGCGCTTGACCTGTTCGTCGCTGAAGGCATCGAATACGCCCGACGCCTCATATCCGCTGGCGTGTCCACAGAACTGCATGTGTTGCCGGGCGCGGTTCACGGATTCGACGAAATCTCTCCGGCTGCCTCGCTGACCAAACAGTTCTTCGAGCAGAAACTCTCGGCATTGCGTCGAGCTTTCGGCATCCCGCCAGGCTGAGGTGACGAGGCTGCGAACTCGACTGGCCGTTTTGCCGAGGGCGCCCGGTCACGGTTCGCCCGTGTTTTATCGGATCATTGGGCGGTGAATCCGCCGTCCACGAGGATATCGGTTCCCGTGATCAGGCTCGACTCGTCCGATGCCAGGAATACGGCTACTGCGGCGACCTGCTCGGGCCTGCCGAGGCCGAGCGGCTGCAACGTCGAGCACATCTGCTCCATCGCGGCGCGCCCGCCGACCTCCTTTTCATAAGGCTCGTTCATTGGCGTGTCGATCATTCCAGGACAAATGATGTTGGCCCGGATCCCGTGGCTTGCATACTCCAGCGCAACAGTCTTGGTCAGCAAAAGCACCCCAGCCTTGGCGGCGCAGTAATGACTGTAGCCGGCCGAACCCACCAGGCTGTTCACTGAGCCGATGTTCACGATTGAGCCGCCATTGCTTCGCTTCATCGCGGGGATCGCGTACTTGCATCCCAGGAAACTACCCTTCAGGTTCACGGCGATCACGCGATCCCAGTCCTGTTCGGAAATCTCCTCGGTCAGGGCCGCCGCGATTGTTCCGGCGTTGTTGCACAGGATATCGAGCCGTCCGAAGGTGGTCTCGGCAAAGCGCACCAGCGCCTCGACATCCGCAGCGACGGATGAATCGGCCATGAAGTGCAAGACCGATGATTTTGACGTCATCGATTGCGTCTCTATCAGCCCCTGTTCATTGCGGGCGGTCGAGATGACGACTTTCGCGCCCTCGTTTGCGTAGGCGAGCGCTATTGCTCGGCCGATGCCACTCGCGGCTCCCGTGACTATCGCCACTTTTCCCTCGAGACGATCAAATCCTTTGCGTTGCGGCATGGCAGCACCTGCGTGAGTAGAAGCTTGCGGTCGATAGGCGCTCTTCGCGCTGACAAGCTGAGGATCTTCGCGGATATCTTCCGGCATCGATGCCAGCGTGCCTGGTCAGGAATACGTAAAGAGCCGTTTCCGGCAAGTCGCCGAAGCACCAGATGCCTCGGCGTGTCGCGGGCAGTCGCCCCTGATTTGGCGGCGGCAAGTGCAGAGACCTATCTCCCACACGCGTGGCGTGTGGAATTGGGCGATCCTGCCGCTTCCGCTGTGGTGCCCGTGCCATCGATTGCAAGGGTCGGCGTTTGCCTGCTCGACATGCCGCGGGATGTCGACCGCGTCCTTGAGGAGCGCGTCTCTCCGGATGGCGCGGCAACGAAGAGTGCGCTCTCGCGACATTCCCGTTGCCGGAATCGGCTAGGGCGAGAGTCGAGTGACCGTAGGATTCCGGCTCCGTGCTTGGCGAGGCGTTGGCCTCTTTGCCTGGAGCAGCAATCCGGGGCCAGCGAGATTCCATCGGGAACTGGGGGTTTGCATGGAGTCGCCGGTCCCTGGCGAGACGAGTGTCGCAGTCATCGGTCTGGGGCGCATGGGATCGGCAATCGCCCGCGCCGTCCTCGCTGCCGGTTACAGGGTGACGATCTGGAATCGCAGCCCCGGCCGGGCCGCCCTGCTTCGAAGCGCGGGCCCGGCGGTGATGGCCGATTCTCCCGCTGAAGCAATATCGGACAGCTCTTTGATAGTGATGTGCGTCAGCGATCACACGGCAACGCAGAGCATTCTCGATTCCTCCGAATTTGCAGAGTCACTCAAGGGCAAGACGCTCGTTCAGCTGACCTCGCTGACCCCGGACCAGGTGAGGGCCCAGCAGGAATGGGTGCATCAACGGGGTGGACTTTTCATCGCGGGAGGCATTATGTGCTACCCATCCAGCATCGGTCGTCCGGAAGCCGTGATCTTTCTGGGCGGCGACGCAGTGGCATGGCAGCGTCATCGAAGCGTGGTAGCTGCAGTCGCCGGCTCCGCTCGATTCCTCGATGAGGACCCCGGTGTACCGGTAGCGGCCTACATGACGGCAGGAGTTCTCGGCGTGGCCACGCTTGGCCTGTTCTACGAGACCGCGGCTCTCGCCCATCACTACGGAATTCCCATAAGTACTTACTTCGGGCTCGCCAGGACAGGGCTCGATCTTGCGCGCGACCGGATTCGTGACAGCGCCCACCGGATTGCCACCGGCAATTACGTCGATGACGATGACAGCATTGACATGTTGCTCGAGGGTTTGCACGCCTACTGCGCAGAGTTTGAGCGAATCGGAGTACCAGTGCCGATGATCAAGGGGCTGCGTGCCCAGTGCGAGCTGGCGAGCAAGGACGGTCGAGGTGGCCAGGAGGCGGCATGTGTCGTCGAGGCCCTTCTCGCACGGCGTAATTCCGCCGCAAACATTTGATTGGAGGACTGTATCAGTGACCAGATCTCTTCGTGAATTGTTCGACCTAAAAGGGCGCAAGGCGCTCGTCACCGGTGGCGGACGGGGCCTTGGATTACAGGTGGCGGAAGCCCTCGCCGAAGCCGGCGCAGATGTCTGCATTACGGCCAGAAAGGCGGCAGAGTTGGAGGTCGCGGCAGGGTCCCTGGCGCGGCACGGTGTTGCTGCGCACTGGATAGCCGGCGATGCATCGATCGCGGAGGATGTAGAGCGGGTTGCGCGGGAGGCCATCGAGCGTCTTGGCGGGGTCGACATTCTCGTCAACAACGCGGGTGCAACATGGGGGGCGCCCGCCGAGGATTATCCACTGGCTGCCTGGGACAAGGTCATGGGCCTGAACGTTCGCAGCGCGTTCCTGTTCAGCCAGTACATCGCAAAGCACAGCATGATCCCCAGTGGAGGGGGGCGCATCCTCATGATGGCTTCCGCCGCCGGCTTACTAGGCAATCCGCCCGGAATCCAGACTGTCGCCTACAACACGAGCAAGGCTGCGTTGATCAACATGACCCGGACGCTCGCAGGCGAATGGGGGGGCTTCGGCATAACCGTCAACGCCCTCGCGCCCGGATTCTTCCCGACCAAAATGACAAAAGGCACGTTCGAGACCATAGACCTCGACGCCTTCATTGCGAAAGTGCCGCTGCGGCGCATAGGGGACGAGGAAGATCTCAGGGGTGCTGTGATTCTCTTTGCCTCCAACGCGGGAAAGCACATCAGCGGTCAGATTCTTGCTATCGATGGTGGTTACTCCGCCATCGGTGGCTGAGCCTGCAGGAAGGAGTGATCGAAAGGCCATGAACTTTGCGGAAATGGAAGAGATAGTTGCGCTGCGCGACATGTTGCGCCGATACGTGGCAGACAATTGCCCGCCGGAAAAGGTGGAGAAATGGGACAGGGAAGACTTCATTCCGAGGCAAGAGTTGCGCAGTCTCGGAGGACTCGGCGTTTGCGGCATATGCGTGCCCGAGGAGTATGGTGGGCTCGGTTCCAGCGTGATGGGAGTGGTGGCCGTCATCGAGGAGCTCGCCCGTAGTAGCGCTGGTCTCGCCACGTACTACAGCATGTGCGTGCTGGCTGCGGGTTACATCATCACCAAATTCGGCTCGCAGGAGCAGAAGAGCAGGATCCTCCCGGATGTGGTGAAGGGCAATGTGGCATTCAGCTACGGGCTGTCCGAGCCGGGCGTAGGGGCGGACCTTGGCGAGGTGAGTACTCGCGCCGACCGAAGCGGTGACCGTATTGTCATCAATGGTGCCAAGCGCTGGACCTCCGGTGCTTCCATGAACGAATACATCCTCGCGCTCGTCCGTAGCGGGCCACCAGAGGCCAAAAGACGCAATTTGTCCTTCGTTCTGATACCGACGGGTGCCGCGGGCGTGACGATCACCGAACTGGGATCGATGGGCCACAATGGTACGCCGTTGACCGACGTCAGCTTCGATGACGTGGAACTCTCCATCGAGGATGTGCTTGGCGGCGCTGCGGGATGGAGCGAGGGCTGGTCCATGCTGGCAGGGCCGGCCCTGGAATCCGAGAAGCTCGTATCGCCGGCAATAGCGCTTGGCATAGCTGAGGCAGCTCTTGCCGAAGCTTGGGAGTACAGCCAGCAACGAATCCAGGGAGGCAAGCGTATTTGCGGGCACCAGACGATCAGGCATGCCCTGGCGGACGCACGCACGGAACTGCAGGCATGCCGCCTGCTGCTGATGCACGCGGCATGGCAGGTGCAGGAGCAGGCGCCGAGCGCTGTGGCGACATCGATGGCCAAGTTGTTCGTCGCGGAGAGGGCGAAAGCGGTAACGCTGGCCTGCCAGCAGCAGGTGATGGGTGCTTATGGCTACGCCTATGGTTTCCAGATGCAGCGCTACGTGCGGGACATCCTTGCCGTGCCTATCTACGGCGGCTCCAGCGCGATCATGCGCAACAACATTGCAAACCTGCTGGGTCTGCCCAGGGCATGACACGGTTGATGTTGCGCTGGGCACATACCGGATGGGGCAGATACGAGAGGCTGAAATCATGGATGTGGAGCAGGACATTCGCGCTGTGCTCGACGCACTGGAAAGAGCCTACTTTGATGGCACTGATCCGTGCACCATCCTCGGCCTGATGTATGAGGACGACGTGATCGTCGTCGGCGAGGGCGATGTATCCGCCACACGCGGGATCCAAGGGCTTGAGGAACAGGCCAGGGCGATCAGCGCGTCGGCGGGCCCGCATCCGCAGGTGTCCTTCACGATCGTATCGCCAATCCTGGCCTGCGCCGATGCGGCGATGACAATGATTGGTATCGTGGTCCGGCCTGATCTGCCGGACGCAGGTGCGATGCACAGCCGGATACTCGCCGGATGGAGGAAGGGCCCGCACGGCTGGCGAATCTGTATGGAGATGCATGCCCAGGGGCAGCTGTGATCGCTGCCAGGGTTTGTGAAGCCCGCCGTCAGGGAGACCAGCTTGACGAGCAGCTTGCGTGCCGCCTCAACGAGCAGGCTTCCACCGAGGAGCCTGACGCGACAGCGCTGATGACTCCGGCCCTCAAGGAACTGGCGGCGTGGATGGTTGGGGCGAGCATCTTGTGCGGGCTCTGCATAGCGCTTTCCGCATGATTCGCCTCCCATGAATTCATCTATCGCTGGAGATACTGCCGCTGCAGCCGCAGGAAGGTTGCCATCCCGTCCCTCCGACCGGATCTACACCAGCTTCTCCGGTCTGCTGTTCACGCAGATTGCCCTTGCCGCCGCGATCTGGACGGTGCTGGCTGGCGGACTGCTTCCCTACGTCGGTGACCTGAAGATCGGAATCGCCGGCTTTGTTTGTGGCACGGTACTCGGCATGGGGCCAGTCATCCTCGGCTCAGCCCTGCCCTCGTTCCGTTATGGTGTTGACGTCGTGGATATGAGCAAGGCGGTACTCGGAACGCGTGGAGTCGCCGTAATGCTCACCGGTTTTGTCGTGATGTCGCTCGGGTGGGCCGCGATCGGGCTCGCGATGATTTGTCGGGGGATCGGCTCGCTGCCCGTTCGGACTGGCCACATGGATGCTGCTCACGGTGAGCAGTCGATCGTCCTCGTAGGGTTGTTTGCGATCACGCTGAGCTTCTTCCTGCTGCACCGCGGGATCGGATCGATACAGCGCGCCAACAATCTTGTCGGCCCTGCGTTGATCGCCTTCATGCTCTGCAGCCTCGCGCTGCTCTTGCACAAGTTCGGAGCCGATGGGTTGCTTGAGAGCCGCATCCCCGCCGGGGAGCTGCTGACAACGGCGCCGAGGGCGACCTTCGGTTATGGGTTCGAGTTCGGCGTGACGCTTGCCCTGGCGTGGTATCCCTACGCGGGTGCCCTGTTCAGGCTCGTGAAATCTCCCCGTCACATCGTGGGGCCGACGATGCTTGGCGGAGCGCTGCTCGGTATATGTCTCACTGTCATCGTGTCGGCGCTGGCTGCCGCGCGATATGGCTCGCCTGATCCTTCCTTCTGGTTCGTACAGCTCACGGGGCCGCTCATCGGCAACACCGTGGTTGTCGCAGTCCTCCTGATGAGTCTGGCGGCAATATGCATGGTCGTCTACGTGTCTGCGATCGCGTTGCAGCAATACCGCGCTCTGGCACGAATGAGGTGGCCACTGTTGGTCCTGGGCATTCTCGCGCCACTGCTTGGCGTCGTTACGAATACGTCTTGGGTGTTGGCTCACGTCATGACCTTCGCCACCTTCGGCGGACTGATCTTCTTCAGTCTGGCGGGCGTCATGGTCACGGATTTCTGGATCCTGCGACGTGGGCAACTGGACGTCGCGCATCTGTTCGTCGCAGACGCAACCGGCCACTACTGGTACTGGGGTGGAGTGAACTGGTGTGCCCTGCTGGTGGTGGCGGCTGGCGTGGCGATGTACCTCGCGATGTACGACCCCGTGACGATGCATGCAGGAGCTGTGTTCAGCGTTTTCGGCGCGGCACTGCCCGTCCTTGTGGCAAGTGGAGCCATCTACTACGTGCTTGCGAGAGTGGTCGTGCTGCCATCCGGCCGCGGCGGATACAGGGTTGCCGCAGAGCGGGTGCCCGGCAGCACCGTGTTGAAGGTCGGAATCTGACTACATTGGCGTGCACGGAGTGGATCGGATGAACGCGCTCACCGAGTTGTTGGTCCCGGGAGATCGCGTATACGTTTCCGGGGGCATGGGGGAGCCCGCGGGGCTGCTTGCGCTGCTTGGTGACGCGACTCTGCCGCAAAACCTGGAGTTCATACAGTTCCCGATCAGCGGACTGAACAGCACCGATATGACGCGCTTCAACGCAAGCGCCCGTCTCACGACCTGCTTCATGACGCCGACACTCCAGGCTTCCGACACTGGCCGCGTGGACTTCCTGCCCGCCCAGATGCGCTGGTTTTTCGATCATGTATCCCGCAACACGGATGTGGCGCTCATCCAGGTCGCGGAAGACGCCCAGGGACAACTGCGCCTCGGGCTCGGTGTCGACTTCGTTCCGGCCTCCCTGTCCTGCGCAAGAACGGTTGTCGCCGAGCTCAACAAGGGCTTTATCGCCTGTGCCGGTTGCCCGCCCATTGATCGCAGGAGGATCGACTTGCTGGTTGAAACCCGAAGTCCCTTGCCACGGGTAGAAACACCAGCGGTAGATGCCGTGTCACAACGCATCGGTGCCAATGTCGCTGAACTGATAAACGATGGCGACTGCATCCAGACGGGGATAGGCACCATCCCGGTGTCTGTAATCCGGGCGCTGCATGACAAGAATGACCTCGGGCTGCACAGCGGTCTGATGGACGACGCCTGCATGGAGCTCGTTCGCAGCGGAAACATAAACGGATCCCGCAAGCGAATTGACACCGGCAGGCACGTGGCGGGCTCGGTACTGGGTACGCAGGCACTGGTCGACTGGCTTGCATACACGCCTTCTGTGGTGTTTCGCGGTTCGGACTACACGCACGACGTTCAAACCTTGCGAGGACTGGACAATTTCGTATCGATCAACTCGGCGCTGGAGATAGATCTCTATGGCCAGGTCAATGCCGAGTTTGCCGCAGGTCGGCAGAGATCCGGAACGGGCGGCTCCGTCGACTTCATGCGCGGTGCCCGCGCTTCGAGGGGAGGACGTTCCATCATTGCGATGCAGGCCACTGCCCGACGAGGAACTGTTTCGCGGATCGTGCCCAGGGTGGAGATGGTCACGGCGCTGCGCACGGACGTTGATATCGTCGTGACGGAGTTTGGTGCGGCCCAAGTCGGTGGCTTGCCGGACAGGGCGCGCGCACGGGCGCTGATGGAGATCGCGGCTCCGCAATTCCGCGAAGACCTGCAAGCGGCTGCCGCCGTTGCCGGATTCGGATAGGAGAGGTCCGCACGGGTGGCTACGGTGACGTTCCACGTCGGTTGTCCGGGGGCTGATCTGCGATGAATTTCTCTGTCTACAAGGAAATCAGGTTCGAGCGCAACGACCGGGTATTGACGGTGATTCTTGATCGCGCCGAGAAACTCAATGCCGTTTCCCGACGGATGCACCGCGAACTGGCGCGCGTGTTCCATGATGTCGCGGCGGATCCCGAAAGTGATTTCATCGTGCTCACTGGCGCCGGCAGGGCCTTCTGTGCGGGCGGGGATCTGGAGTTCGCGGAAGATTCGCTGTCGGACTCGCTCGACTTCCAGGAAGTCTTGCGCGAGGCGCGGACGATCATTCACTCACTCCTTGATTGCGACAAGCCGATCATCTGCCGAATGAACGGCGACGCCGTCGGCCTTGGCGCCACGCTCGCCCTGTTCTGTGACGTGATTATCGCCGTCGATCATGCCCGCATCGCAGATCCGCACGTCAGGGTGGGGTTGGTCGCCGGTGATGGAGGCGCCCTCATCTGGCCTCAACTGATCGGCTATGCCCGCGCAAAGCAGTATCTCCTCACCGGCGAATTCATCAACGCGAAGGACGCGCAGCAGATCGGGCTGATCAACTTCGCGGTACCCGAGGCAGAGCTGGACGCATCGGTAGCCGCTTGGCTTGGCAAACTCTCCAAGGGCACGCTCCAGTCGGTACGCTGGACCAAGGCGACCATCAATACGTCATTGAAGCAGCTTGCGGGCACCCTGATGGATACGGGCATCGCATACGAAGGGATGTCGGCGGCAACGGCAGATCACCGCGAGGCGGTGACGGCATTGCGAGAGAAACGCAAACCGGAATTCATTGGGCGATGAGCACGATGGGGCTTTCAGGATGAGCAGTACAGAGAATGATGCCGAAGCAAGCGGGGACGCGTCAGTCGACGTGCTCGACACAGGAGCTGGAGTAAGGCAGCTCCTGTTGCGGGAGACCAGGAACCGGCTCAGCCCCGGACTCAGGAGCCGTTTGAGAGTAGCTATCGAAGCTGCCGCCTGCGCGCCGGAGGTCCATGCAATCGTGCTTGGAACGGCGGGCGCCCACTTTTCGGTTGGCGGTGACGTGGCGACCATGCAGCAACTCATTGACGCGCCGGCAAGCCGCAAGCACGCGCACATGCTGGAAGGGAATCGTTTGGCGCATGCGCTCGATCATTGCAGGAAGCCGCTCGTCGCAGCAGTCAGCGGGGGTTGCCACGGCGCGGGGGCAGGGCTGATGTTGCTCTGCGACACGATCGTCGTGGGTGTGTCCACGCAGATCGGCTTTCCGTTCCTTCGCATGGGCCTGGTCCCTGACTTCGGGATCAGTCATACGCTGGGACGCCGGGTCGGTGATGCCGTGGCCAGACAGATACTCCTCTATGCAGGCACCGTTACGGGGGGGCGTGCTCTGGAGATCGGTCTCGCGGATGAATGCGTAGCAGACGACCTGGTGCTCTCGAGGGCGGTGGAACTGGCTACGCAGCTCGCGAAAATGCCCGCGCATGCAATGGGGCTGACGAAGGACATGCTGAGCGATGGTGCCTTGAGCCTCGAAACTGCGATGCGCCAGGAGGCCATGAACCAGGCGCAGTGCTTCGGCTCAGCCGACATGCGTGAAGGCGTGGCGGCCTTTTTCGAGAAGCGCGCGCCGCGATTCAATGAGAGCAAGGAACATGGCTAGCAGCACTCCCAAACCGTTGACATCGATCCGCGTGATCGATGTGTCGCGCTTCCTCGCGGCACCTTATTGTGCGGCGATCCTGGCGGACATGGGTGCGGACGTGATCCGGGTCGAGCCGCTTGATGGTGGTGAAGAACGCGGCGTTGCGCCGATTGGTGCCGAGATCGGCGGGGCCTTCTTTCTCCAGGCGAACAGGAACAAGCGATCCCTTGGCATCGATGTCGAATCGGATGCTGGCCGAAAGATACTCGAACAGCTCGTCGCCTCTGCCGACATCGTGGTGACGAATCTTCCATGCAGCGAGTTGCAGCGCCGCAGGCTGGATTACGAGACTCTGAGAGAGCTAAATCCAAGGATCATAACGGCGAACGTTTCCGCGTTTGGTCCAACGAGCGAACTGAGAGATCGAGGCGGATTTGATGGTGTCGGCCAGGCGATGAGCGGCTCCGCCTACCTTGGCGGCAATCCAGGAGAGCCCAGGCGAGCCGGTTGCTCGTACGTTGATTACGGGACCGGCATGGCAGCCGCCATTGGCGCGTTGTCCGCGTTGTTGTACAGGGGGCACACTGGCCGGGGGCAGGATGTGCAGGTTGACCTGCTCAGGACGGCGCTGACGTTCACGAATGCTTTCGTGATCGAGGAATCCGTTCTCCATGCCGGACGCAGCCCGTTCGGCAATCGCAGCCCCAATTCGGCTCCTTCCGATATCTACCCGACCCTCGATGGTCACGTGATGGTCCAGGTCATCGGCTCGAGGATGTTTGCACGGTGGGTCAAGCTGATCGGGCGCCCGGAACTTCTTGAGCGTCAGGATCTCGCTGATGATCCCGGGCGGGGGCGACAGGGTGAGATGCTGTCACAGCTGATGGCCGATTGGACGCGTCAGCGTAGCACTGCCGAGGCCATCGAAATGCTCAGGAGCTTGGGAATTCCCGCGGGTCCCGTCTACTCCCCGCGCCAACTGCTCGATGACGATGCGATTGCACGAGGGGGCTATTACGAGTGGGTGGCTCATCCGGGATTGGTGGATCCGGTTCCGCTGGTCGGTCCAATAGCCCGATTGGGCGGAATAGACGATTCCGTTCACTGTACGGCGCCGTTCCTAGGGGAACATTCCCGGGAGGTGCTCGCAGAGCTGGGCTGCTCTTTGGATGAAATTGTCCAGCTCGAGCGCAACGGGATAGTATCCACTCGTCTGTGTGCTTCCCGCGATCTCGCGTGAGCTCGCCTGCACAGTCGATGGCAGCAACAGTTCGGCTTGGAGCAATCTGACGGTGATTACGCTGCGTCGCCAGACACTTATTCCTGCCGCCATCGTTGCGGCGAATCGGCGAATCACAGGCACACGCAATCCTGGAGGCCCGTAGGCGCACATGCCCGGCCCGAGAGAAGTCAGACGAAATCCGAGCAAGGGTGCGGACTCGCGGGAGCGGGTTCTCCAGATAGCCGCAAAGGTGCTCGCGGAGCGCGGTTACGCGGGGACTACCATACGCGTTGTTGCCAAGCGTTCGGGGCTGGAGGCCGCGAGCCTCTATTACCACTTCTCCTCCAAGGATGAGCTCGTCGAGTGCGTGCTTTCCCACGGTCTTGTGGAGCTCGCCGGGAAGCTGCGCGCTGCCGTCAGCTCGCTGCCAGCTGCCGCCACGTCTCGTGAGGCGTTCCTGGTCGCGACAAACGTGCACCTTCAGTATCTTGTCAGTAACGGCGACTACGCACTGGCGTCCAGACGCGTGCTGAACCAAGTCCATCCGGACGTGCGGCGCAAGCTTGTGGTCCTCAGGGACGACATCGACCGGTTCTGGCGTGACCTGCTGGAGACGGCCCGCCAGCGATCCGAACTGCACGCCGCGGTCGATCTGTCCCTCCTGCGCTCATTTGTACTCGGTGCGCTGAATTCCGTGCTGGAGTGGTACAGACCCGGGAGAAAGTCGATCGACGAAATCTCCGAGCAGTTCGCCCTGATCATCACAGAGGCTGTCTTCCGCTAGATCCCGGCGATTGGCCGGAAATCCCCTGCATTGCGTCTTCGGCTGATTCCTTGCCGATATCGGCTAACTGCGTCCGATGCACCTCCTAGCATGGAAACATCGACGCGCTGGACGTTCAGGCGCGGTCAATCGATTCACCGTAGAGACTGTTCCAGGGGATTCGGGATCACACGGCATGCACGAACAGGTCAGCGAAGAGATCAGAATTGTTGGCGACAGCCTTCTGGGGTTCATCAACGCCGAGGTAGTCCCGCTGGAGCGCGAGAATGCGCGTCTGCTGTCAAGCGAGCGCACCATCTACGACGAGCGCGGATTCCTGGTGCCCGAGATCCTGGAGCTCAGGAAGCGGGTGCGACTGAAGTCGGCAGAGGCCGGCTTCTACACGATGCTCGGTGCGGAGAGCCTTGGTGGCGGTGGTCTCAGTGCGACCGCTGCCGTTTATCTCCACGAGTTACTCGCGCGCAAGGTGGGGCCTGGTCGCATCCTGATCCACTATGTCGTGATCCCTTCGATGTTCACTAACGGTCTTTCGCCCGTTCTCGAGCACCTGAATCCGAGTATTCGTGGCGACTATCTGCCTTTCCTGCAGCGGGGTGAGAAGACCACCTGCTTCGCCCTGAGCGAACCGGATGCTGGATCGGATGTATACGGTATCAAGACCACTGCCGTTCGTGACGGAGATTCCTGGCTTCTCACGGGATCCAAGCAGTGGATCTCCAACAGCCCGTATGCCGATTACGCGATGGTCTTCGCGGTGACCGACAGGGAAAAGGTCGCGAAGCGCAAGGGCGGGATCACTGCGTTCTTCGTCGATACCAGGAGTGCTGGATTCCAGGTGATGGCCGTTACTCCGGTCATGGGGCATCTCGGCGGAGACCAAGGGATTATCGCGCTGGACGGCGTGCGGGTTGCAGACGATCACCGGTTGGGAGAAACCGACCAGGGGCTCAATGTCGCGATGCACGGTATCAATGCCGGTCGCCTCGGTGTCGCCGGTTCGTGTGTTGGCTATGCGCAGTGGGGCCTCAGGCTGGCGACAGAGTATGCCAAAACGCGCAGAACGTTCGGCAAGCCCATCGCCGAGCACCAGGCGATACAGTTTCACCTCGCCGAAGCGGCAATGGACCTGTTCGCCGCGAAGAGCGTGGTGATGAATTGCGCCGCGAGGCTCGATGGCGGGCACGATGCTCGCGCGGAAATCGCCATAGCCAAGGCTTACGCCACGGAGATGCTGCACCGGACCATCGACCACTGCATGCAGGTCCATGGTGCCATGGGGATGACCAACGAGGTCGGGCTGGAGATGCTGTATCGGGATGCGCGAGCCATGCGCGTCTACGACGGGACCGCAGAGATCCAGCGTCGCACCATCGCGCTCGAACTCCTCAACGATGCCCTGCGGTTCTGAGTGGCTGTCCGCTCCGGACTGTCCAGTGGAAACCGATAACTTCCAGACAGAGCCAACCAACGTATGTTGCTGAGTGATTGCGCCGATCACGATGAAATAGCGAAAGCAGTGGCTGTCGTCTGCCGGCAGTTCAACGACGATTACTGGCTGGAAAAGGACGCCAGGGCTGATTTCCCCCACGAATTCCATCGCGCGATCGCCGAGGGTGGGTGGCTCGGCATCGCCATGCCCGTCGAGTATGGCGGCAGCGGCCTCGGCATCACCGAGGCTGCCGTCATGATGCGGGCGATCACACAGTCCGGCGCCGGTACGGCGGGTGCGTCGGCCGTTCACATGAACATATTCGGGTTGAACCCGGTCGTCGTGTTCGGCACTGAGGAACAGAAGTCGCGCATGCTGCCGGCCCTGATCAGGGGTGAGGAAAAGGCTTGCTTCGCCGTGACGGAGCCCGACGCGGGCTTGAACACCACGAACATCAAGACCCGCGCGGAGCGCGTCGACGGTGGCTACCGGATTTCCGGACAGAAGATCTGGATCTCCACGGCGCAGGTTGCCGACAAGGCCTTGATTCTGGCCCGAACCGCCGACGCAGGCTTGGCGGGGGGCAAGACATCCGGGCTCTCGTTGTTCTACACGAACCTGGACAGGAACTACGTGCATGCGACAGAGATCCGCAAGCACGGCAGGCACGCAGTCGACTCCAATGTGTTGTTCTTCGACGGTCTGTTCGTTCCGCAGCAGGATCTGATCGGGGTCGAGGGCCAGGGATTCAGGCAGATCCTCCATGGCTTAAATCCCGAGCGCATACTCGTCGCCGCTGAAGCCGTGGGACTGGGGCATGCAGCAATCTCGAAGGCCTGCGACTACACGCGCGAACGGGTGGTTTTCGACCGCCCCATCGCGCAATACCAGTCGATACAACATCCGTTGGCCCGATGCTGGATGAATCTGGAAGCGGCCTGGCTGATGGCCATGCGGTCGGCACAACTCTATGACGCGGGCAAGGAATGTGGTGCAGAAGCCAATTCGGCCAAGTATCTCGCGGCCGAGGCGTCTTACACGGCATGCGAGACGGCCGTGCTGTCTCATGGAGGGATGGGTTATGCAGCTGAGTACCACGTAGAGCGCTATTTGCGGGAAAGCCTCATCGCACGCATTGCTCCGGTAAGTGCCCAGATGATCATGAATTTCGTGAGCGAGAAGGTCCTAGGGTTGCCTAGATCCTACTAGCCCGGGTTACGGCAATGCAGCACCGATTCGCCGACTGCGTCGTGGCCAGTTTTGCAGCCACTGCGGGGCCAGCCTGGATGCGACCGCGACACTGCGGTCGTGTGATCTCCCAGGAGGGGTCCCGGAATATCCTCGCTTTCTGAGAAGGAGCACCTTGAGGTGAACACCCCGGTTTCGTTTCATGTCCATGGCGATATCGCCGTATTGCAGATAGACAATCCGCCTGTAAATGCCCTCGGCGCGGCAGTGAGGTCAGGCATCATCCACGCCCTCTCCATCGCGCTCACCGATCACGCCATCAACGCAATCGTGCTGCTGTGCGCCGGAAAGACCTTCGCCGCGGGCGCCGACATCAAGGAATTCGGCAAGCCAACCGCCGGGCCGTCGGGTGTCGATGTCATCGACGCGATCGAGCAATCGGTCAAGCCCGTGATCGCTGCGATGCATGGTACGGCCCTGGGCGGCGGACTCGAACTGGCCCTGGCCTGCCATTTCCGTGTTGCCATCGTGGGGACGCGATTCGGTCTTCCCGAGGTCAGGCTCGGCTTGTTGCCGGGTGGCGGTGGGACGCAGCGCCTCCCGCGGTTGATTGGCCCCGAGCGCGCGCTCGATCTCATGTTGTCGGGTGATACGATCGACGCGACTGAGGCGCTGGACGCTGGCTTGCTAGATGCGATCCTCGGGGGTGATCTCGAAGCCGGTGCGGTCGAGTTCGCCCGCTCTGTTGCGTCTGTTACCGGGGAGTTGCCGCGGGCGAGGGACCGCAGCGACCGGATACAGGGGGTGGATAGGGCGCGGCTCCTGGAGCATGGTGAGCGCGTTGTACGTGCCAAGCGCGGATTTCTCGCGCCGGAGCGAATCGTCCAGTGCGTGGATGCCGCGATAAGCATGGCCTTCGACGATGGGCTGGCTTTCGAGCGCTCGGCGTTCGTCGAGCTGCGCGATGGTCCGCAATCGGCCGCGCAGCGATACTGTTTTTTCGCAGAACGTGAGGCCATGAAGATCCAGGGTCTTCCTGAAGGCGTCGAGCCCAGGCAGGTCCGTGCCGTCGGAGTGATTGGAGCCGGCACCATGGGCGGCGGCATCGCGATGAACTTCCTCAATGCCCGGACTCCTGTCGTGCTCGTCGAGACGTCGCAAGCCGCTCTCGACA
>JBILEG010000170.1:0-7087 GCA_044352225.1 Pseudomonadales bacterium
CGGTGGGTGTGGTGGTCTCGCGGCTCACCAATGACACCGAAGCCGTGAAGGATTTCTATCTGAACGTCCTTGGCGTGCTCGTCGCGAACAGCGCGCGCGTGATCGGCATGGCCATTGCCATGTTGCTGCTCGACTGGCGCCTCGCCATACCCTGCCTTGTCTTCCTGCCGCTCGCGCTCACGGTGATGTGGTTCTACCAGCGCGCGAGCGGCCCGCGTTTCCGCGCGGTGCGCGCGGCGCTGGCGCAGATCAACGCGAACCTCTCCGAGAGCATCGGCGGCATTCGCGTGGTGCAACTCACACGGCAGCTCGGGCGCTTTGGCGAGCGCTTCGAGGAACAGAGCCGCGCGCATTACCGCGCACGCATGGCTTCGCTGAAACTCGATGCCCTTCTGCTCCGGCCCATGGTCGATGTGCTGCTGCAGTGCTGCATGGCGGCACTGGTGCTGTGGTTCGGCACGCGGGCGTTGGGCGGCGGCGTGGAGATCGGCGTGATCTACGTGTTCGTGAATTACCTCGGGCGTTTCGGAGAGCCGGTGGTGGATGTCACGCATCGGTTAAGCATGTTGCAGAACGCGATGGTCTCGGCCACCCGCGTGTTCGAACTCTGCGACCGCACCGATGCCCGGGAACTCCGCACCACAGGCCCCGTGCCGGCCGATACACGGCTGGTGGCCAAGGGCCTCGACTTCGCGTACGAGGGCGGAGAGCAGGTGCTGCACGGCATCGACTTCGAGATCGCCCCGGGCAGTTTCCTCGCTCTGGTGGGCGCCACCGGCAGCGGCAAGAGCACGCTCGCGGGGCTGCTGCTGCGGTTCCATGCAGCGCAGCAGGGCAGCCTGACGCTGGGCGGCGTGCCGCTTGCGGAACTCGCAGACGACGACTTCCACCGGCTGGTGGCCTATGTGCCGCAGGATCCTTTTCTGCTGGCCGAGAGCCTGGCCGCGAACATCGACTTCGGTTTCGGCGCAAGCCGCGCGCAGATCGAGGAAGCCGCTGCGCGCGTGGGCCTTTCGCCTTTCGTATCAAGTCTGGCGGAAGGTCTGGAAACCCCGGTGGGCGAGCGTGGCAGTGCGCTGTCTGCCGGGCAGCGCCAGCAGGTGATTCTGGCCCGTGCGCTGCTGCGAAAGCCCGCCGTACTGGTGCTGGACGAAGCCACTGCCAGCATCGACAGCGGCACCGAGGCCCTGCTGCAGGAAGCGCTGCACGCGCTGAAGGGCGAGGTCTCGATGGTGATCATCGCCCACCGCTTATCCACCCTGCGCGAAGCCGATCAGATCCTCGTGCTGGCCCGCGGCCGTGTGCAGGAGCGCGGCACGCACGATGCGCTGATTGCGCGTGGTGGGCTGTACAGGCGGTTGTGGGAGTTGCAGAGGATGGAGGCAGGGGGGGCGAGGGTAGAGGTCCCTGTTCCCGCGCTGCAAGAGACGACTCAACGTGGGTGAGGATCGGCAACCCTGATCGGCAGATATCGCTTCCGAAGGGATCAGTTCTCTTTTTTATTCAACGCGATCCGCTTGCCATTAGACCGGCGGTGAACATCGCCTCTGGTCTGGTCATCCCCGCCCTCAAGCCCGCCGCGCAGATTTCGAGGAACGGGCCGCAGTGTTTCCTTCCAGCCATCGCTTGATGCGATTCGCATCGCCAAGCGGCGTCAGCTTTCCCTGCGAGTTCAACAGCACCATCACCAGCGGGCGGTTGCCCACGCGGGTCTTCATGACGAGGCAACGGCCAGCTTCGCTGGTGTAGCCGGTCTTGCTGAGTTCGATATCCCAGGAACCCCCGCGTACAAGTCGGTTCGTGTTCACGAAATCGAGCGAATACCGTGGCTGGGGAAAGCTCACGGTGCGCTGCGCCGTGGTGCTGAACTCGCTGATCAGGCTGTACCGGCTCGCTGTCTGGGTCATCAGCACCAGATCCCCTGCCGAGGACACGTTCCCGCTCGAGAGGCCCGTGGTATCGGCGAAATGCGTGTGGCGCATCTTGAGTTCTGCGGCCTTGCGGTTCATGGCCGCGATGAAGGCCGTGCGTCCACCGGGGTAATGGCGCCCGAGCGCGGAGGCAGCCCGGTTCTCGGAGGACATCAGCGCGAGTCTCAGCATCTCCTTGCGGGACTGCCGGGTGCCGATGCGCAGCCGCGAGTAGGTTCCCTTAAGGTGATCGATGTCTTCTTTCGAGATGCTGAGCATCTCGTCCATCGGCTGCTTGCCGTCCAGCACTACCATCGCCGTCATCAGTTTGGTGATCGAGGCGATGGGTGCGGTGTTGTTGGGGTTCTTGGCGTAGAGCACCTTGCCGGTCTGCGCGTCGTAGACCACGGCCTGGGTTGACTCGAGCTGCAGGCGTTTCGGGTCGGGGAGCTTGGGCTGGGCAATCGCCAGCGTCGCGGGGAGCAGCGCCAAAAGCGCAATGATCCGGAGCCCCTGGCGAAGCAAGGGATGGGAGCCGTGATACATCGTTATCCCCGATCGGAAAAAGGTCTTTCAGAAGCCTAATCCATGATCCGGGATTCGGCCAGCCAAGATGAGTGTCGAAGCTGTTTTGTTTCCCAAGGCGGGAAAGCGGTTCATGCGCCGGGGTGCTTGGCGCATTTGCGTGGGAGCGTGGTAGGGAGAATGGCGCACCCGAAGGGATTCGAACCCCTGACCTCTGCCTCCGGAGGGCAGCGCTCTATCCAGCTGAGCTACGGGTGCTGGAACTCGTGAACGTCGCGGGCATGGCCCGCTCCTACGTGCGACCGGATTGGTCGCGGGCATGGACCGCTCCTACGGATGTGTGCCGGGTTGCGGGGGCCGGTGCGGCGGGCATGGTCGACGTCGCGAATCATAACCGCCACCCCCGCGAAGCGTCCACGTCAATCACCGTGTGTGGCTGTTTCCGCGCTGCGGGCTGTCGCTATAATCGCCGCCGCCGAAGACCAAACGTCGTGGTCCTTCGTACAACCGCCACAGTCCGGAGGATCCACACGTGTCGATCAAGCGCAGCATTCTGTTGGTAGCCGCCGGCGTCCTCGCCGTTTCCGCAAGCCTTGGCACCCACGCCCAGACCGACCTCGAGAAAGCCATCGCCGAACGCATAAAGCCCGTGGGTGAACTCTGCATCGAAGGCAAAAGCAACTGTGCGGCGCCGGCACCGGCAGTAGCGGCAGGGCCCCGCACCGGAGAGCAGGTGTATGGGGCCGCGTGTGTTGCCTGCCACTCGGTGGGCGTCGCAGGTGCACCCAAGTTTGGCGTTGCTGCGGAATGGGCGTCCCGGATCGCTCAGGGCGAGGACACATTGGTAACCCATTCGATCAACGGCATTCGCGGCATGCCCCCGCGCGGCACTTGCGGTACCTGCTCGGATGAGGAAATCCGCAATGCCGTGAGGCATATGGTTGCCGCTGCCCAGTGAGCCGCGGCCTGCGCCGGGGCAACCGCCCCGGCCCCAGCGTCACGCTTTTATCGGGTGTGCATTAGAAAAATCTCCCGGAGTTGCCTATAACTGTTCCTCACCGGCGCGCGTGTCGCGCGCCGGACCGAGTCACAGCAGAGCATCCGCATGGAACTGCCACCGGCAGACAGCCCCATCCGCGTCCTCCTGATCGATGCCGATCCGGCAGAGTACGCGTTGGTCGGCACGCTGCTGGACGCGGTGGGCCACACCACCTATGAGCTCACGTGGTGCCGCCGCTTCGAGCACGCGGCCGACGCGATCGCCGCAGATCTCCACGACGTCATCCTTCTCGACTTCCAGTCCGACCAGCAGTCGGCCCACGCCTTGCTGCTGAAGGCCGTGCAACAGGGCTGCCCTAGGCCGATCATTGTGATGACCGCCGAGATGGACCCAGGCGTGGACCGCGAGGCGGTACGGGGTGGGGCCTCGGACTACCTCCAGAAGGGCCGCATCGATTCGCAGGTCCTCGAGCGCTGCATCCGCTACGCCATCGAGCGCAAACAGTCCGAGCGCAAGCTCGCGCGCCTGGCCCACTACGACCCGCTTACCAATGTGCCCAACCGTATTCTGTTCCGTGACCGCCTCGGCCGTGCCGTCGAGCGCGCCAAGCGCGGGCAGCAGACGGTGGCGCTGTTCTTTGTGGACCTCGACGGCTTCAAGCAGATCAACGACACCATGGGCCATGACGCGGGCGATGCGCTGATCCGCGCGGTGGCCGAACGGCTCGCTGCCTGCGTGCGCAAGAGCGACTCGGTGGCCCGCATCGGCGGTGACGAGTTCACGCTGATCCTCGAGGACATCTCGACGACGGGCGACATCGTTAACGTGGCGCGCAAGGTGATCGAGGTCATCTCCAAGCCCGTGCCCTTCGGCTCGCAGCAGCTCTTCGTGGGTGCGAGCATCGGCATCGCGGTCTACCCGGAGGGTGGCGAGGACATCGACACTCTCCTCAAGCACGCCGACATGGCGATGTATCAGGCCAAGGGTCTGCGCGGCAGCGCCTACCGCTTCTACACCGAGAAGATGAACGTCGAGGCCACCAACCAGATGTATCTGGAGGCGGATCTGCGACGGGCGTTGCGCCGTGGCGAGTTCGAACTCTACTACCAGCCCCGCATTGCGCTCGGCGACGAGCGCATTGCGGGCGTCGAAGGTCTGCTGCGCTGGAATCACCCGGTGCGCGGCCTTGTGAAGCCCTCGGAGTTCATCCCGCTCGCCGAGGAAGTGGGCCTCATCGTGCCGATCGGGTACTGGGCCATCCACCAGGCCTGCCAGGACATCCTCGCGATGGACGCGCAAGGCATGGAACCCATCCATCTGGCGGTGAACCTGTCGTTCCGGCAGTTCCTGGACGAGAAATTCGTCCAGACCGTGAGCAACATCATTGCCGATGCGGGCATAGACCCGTGGCGGCTGGAGTTCGAACTGACCGAGACGGCGATCATGTCGAACGTCGAGGATACCGAGCGCTGCATGCAGGTGATCCGCGCCCTGGGCCCCACCTTCTCGCTGGATGATTTCGGGACGGGCTATTCCTCGTTTGCGCACATCCAGCGCCTGCCGATCGGCGCGCTCAAGATCGACCGCAGCTTCGTGAGCCAGGTGAACCTGCGTCCGGATGACGCCACCATCGTGCGCGCCATCATCAACCTCGCACACGGTCTGGGGCTCAAGGTGATCGCCGAGGGAGCTGAAACCCGCGAGCAGGTGCAGTTCCTGCGTGAACACGGTTGCGACCAGGTGCAGGGGTACTACTACTCCACGCCGGTGCGATTCGAGGAGTTCACGAACCTCATGCGCGACGACATCAAGGCCGTTGGCTGATCGGCATACTCGCCTCGCGTGCGCCTGCATTACACGGCGCAGCGCCCTCTCCCAACCTGTAAGCCAGCGCTTCCGCCAGATCCGCGCCCAGCAGGGCATCGCGCCCGTCGAGATCAGCGATGCTGCGTGCCACGCGCAGCACGCGATGGCAGGCGCGCGCCGATAGCCCCCAGCGCTGTGCGGCATTCGCCAGCAAGGCCCTGTCCGTGTCGGCCAGCGCCGCGTGGTGTTCGAGTTCCTTGCCTGCCAGCGCGCTGTTGACGCACGCCTGCCGCTGCAACTGACGCACGCGCGCAGACAGCACACGGACCCGCAGATCAGCGCTGGTGATGGACGCTGTTCCATCCTCGGGTTCCAGCAGTGCGGGACCCGGCCGCGAAACCTCGACGCGCATGTCGAAACGGTCCAGCAGTGGCCCGGAGATGCGATCGCGATAGCGCTGTACCTGATCCGGTGTGCAGCGGCACTCCCTGAATCCGGACCCCAGGTAGCCGCAAGGGCAAGGGTTCATCGCCGCCACCAATTGCAGCCGTGCCGGGTAGCGGGTACGCCGCAGGGCGCGCGCCACCACTATCTCGCCGGACTCCAGAGGTTCTCTCAGCAATTCGAGGTGGCGCCGCGGCCACTCGGGCAGTTCATCCAGAAACAGCACGCCGTGATGCGCGAGGCTGATCTCGCCGGGGCGCGGATTACCGCCCCCGCCTACCAGTGCCGCGCCCGATGCTCCGTGGTGAGGCGCGCGGAAGGGGCGCTCGTTTCCGCCGGGAACGGTCTCGCCCATGCCGGCTACCGAGCGTATGGCGGCCACTTCAAGCCATTCCGCTGTCGAGAGCGGTGGCAGGATCCCCGGGAGCCGTGTCGCGAGCATCGTTTTTCCCGTGCCCGGCGGGCCGCTGAACAGCAGGTTGTGGCCGCCCGCTGCAGCGATCATCAATGCGCGCTTGGGGTGCGCTTGCCCGCGCACGTCCGAGAGATCGGGCACCGGGCGTGCGAGTTCGGCCGGCAAGGGGCGCTGCGGGTCGATCAGTGACTGACCGCCGAGATGCGCGCACACCGCAAGAAGGTGTGGCGCGGGAATCACCGCCGCCCCCGGTACACGCGCGGCCTCCGGCGCATTGGAGGACGGAAGCACCAGCGTGCGGCCGGCTTGCTTGCATGCAAGTGCCGCGGGAAGGCAGCCGGTGACAGGCCGCAGTTCCCCGTCGAGCGCGAGTTCACCGAGGAACTCGAAGCCCTCCAGGTGCCGTGGATCGAGTTGCCCGGAGGCCGCCAGCACGCCGAGAGCGATGGCGAGATCGAAGCGCCCGCCCTCTTTGGGAAGGTCGGCCGGTGCGAGGTTCACGGTGAGCCGGCTCTGCGGAAACTCGAAGTGCGCGTTGATGATGGCGCTGCGCACGCGTTCACGGCTTTCCCGCACGGCTGTTTCGGGAAGGCCCACCAGCGTGATGCGGGGCAAGCCCCCCGAGAGATGGACTTCGGCGCGCACCAGAGGTGCATCGATGCCGATGCTGGCGCGGGTGATGACGGTAGCGTAGGACATGCTTCCCTCCCTGGAGGCTGTCGATCGGCGAGCGCGGCGTCCTGCCGCGTCAGCCGAGTGTATGCGTGAGGGCCTCTGCCCGTCATCTGCCTTCGTGACCTGGCCTCTTCGCCCTGCGGGCTGTTGTCGCGCGCATGGCGCGCTCCTACATCCGGTGGGAGGCGGGCCATGCCCCCGACTGTTCGGATGCCTGGGTGTTGTCGCGCGCATGGCGCGCTCCTGCATCCGGTGGGAGGCGGGCCATGCCCCCGACTGTTCGGATGCCGGTTGTCGCGCGCATGGCGCGCT
>JBILEG010000171.1:0-7025 GCA_044352225.1 Pseudomonadales bacterium
CGGATCCTACCCTACCGGTACACGAGTCGGCCGCTCTCTCGGCGCCTGATGAGCGCCGGCGCGGTCACCGCGCCACAGCCACGTCACCCAGCACCAGGAACTGCCCTGCCGGCCACCCCGGCGCCACGCGGTAGCAGAGCGCGCCCCCGTCCGCGCCCAGCACCACACCACCCGCAGCCTCGACCAGCGCCTGCCCCGCCGCGATATCCCACGCGCTACTCGGCGTGACACGCGGATAGGCATCGGCAAGCCCCTCGGCCACGCGGCAGAACTTGAGCGCGCCGGGCAGGTGGGTGAGTTCGGCATCCGGAAAACGCAGCAGCAAAGTCGCGAGGAAACCCCGCGCAGTCGCGGCCCGCTCGGCAGGGCTCGCGATGATGCGCAGCGGCACCGCGGCCGGGGCGGCGGTGTGAATGCGCACCTCATCGCGCCATGCACCTAGCCCCGCACCACCCCACCAGGACTGTCCGCCGACAGGCGTGTGAATCACGCCGAAAACGGGACGCCCTCCCTCGAGCAGCGCCACGTTCACCGTGAACACATCGCTGCCGCGCACGAATTCGCGGGTGCCGTCCAGCGGATCGACAACCCAGAACCGGGAGGCACTACCCGGATCCTGCGAGCCTTCCTCGCACACCACGGGCAAGGACGGTGACAACGCAGCGAGACGCTCGCGCAGGATCAGTGAGGCCGCGCGATCGGCACGGCTCACGGGACTGCCGTCGCCCTTGCGCTCCACGCCCAACCCGGCAGCATCGGCGCGCACCGCAAGGATCGCTCGGCCGGCCTCGCGGCAAGCCTCGCGCACGGCATCAGCCCAGTTCCCGGGCAAGGCCATGCTCACGGCGCGCGCGCACCCGCAACACGCTCCCGCGCCAGGAACATCGCCGCCACCGCATAGCCTTCACACAGCCGGCCGGCAGCCTGCAGGGCAAGCAATTCCTCGAACGAGTGCCAGGAGACGAGCAGCGGCTCCGGCTCGTCGCCGGGAAGGGACTTCTCGAACAGATCCTGCGCCAACACCAGCGTCATGCGGTTGCCCATGTAGGAAGGCGATAGCGCGAGTTCGGCCAGCACCTCCAGATCGTGCGCACCGACACCCGCCTCTTCCATGAGTTCGCGGTTGCCGGCATCGAGCACGCTCTCCTCGGGTTCCAGCGCACCCTTGGGAAACGAGAGGTAGTAATCACCGATGCCCGCGCCGTACTCGCGCACCAGCGCCATGCGGCCGCCACTGTCCACCGCCACCACCATCACGGCGCCGTGATGGCCGGGGTTCAGGCGCTCGTAGGTGCGCTCCACGCCGTTCGAGAAGCGCAACTGCTGCTCCTCGACGTGGAACAGGCGCGAGTGCGTCACCCAGCGCGATGACAGGACTTCGGGCTTGCGCTGATCGCTCATGGAGGACTCCGCGTAAAAAGGCGGACTATACCCGCCGCGCCGCGCCTGACGCGCGCACCCGGCACCCCGTAGACTGAGCCGCCTCGGGCGCCCGCCTGCAGCGTCCGAGGGAGACCCCACACCATGGTCAACTGGAACGAGATCGACACCGTGCTCCTCGACATGGACGGCACGCTGCTCGACCTGCACTTCGACAACCACTTCTGGCTGGAACACCTCCCGCAGCGCTACGCCGAGATCCACGGCGAGGACCACGCCGAGGCGCGGCACCGCATGATCGAACGCTTCCGGCAGGAGCAGGGAACGCTGAACTGGTACTGCGTGGACTACTGGTCCCGCGAGTTACGTCTGGACGTGGGCGCGCTGAAAGACGAGCTCCGCCACCTGATCCGCATCCGCCCGCACGTCGAGGACTTCCTCGCCCGCCTGCACGCCGGTCACCGCCGTGTATTGCTGGTGACCAACGCCCACCGCAAGAGCCTCGATCTCAAGATGGCCCACACGGGGCTCGAGCGCTGGTTCGATGCCATCGTCTGCTCGCATGATTTCGGCATGGCCAAAGAGCACGCCGGATTCTGGGACGCGTTGCGTACCGTAGAGCCCTTCGACCCGGCACGCACGCTGTTCATCGACGACAGCATCAGCGTGCTGGAATCCGCGCAGCGCTACGGCATCCGCTGGCTCTTGAGCCTGTTGCAGCCCGATAGCGCGCGCGAACCCCGTACCGTGGAGGGCTTCCCCGCGATCCTCCACTTCGACGAGATCATGCCGGAACTGGAGCGCATCGATGCCTGATCGCGTGCGCCTCGACAAGTGGCTCTGGGCGGCGCGTTTCTTCCGCACCCGCGGTCTTGCGCGCGAGGCCATCGAGGGCGGCAAGGTGTGGTACGAGGGCGCGAGGCCCAAGGTCTCGAGGGATGTGGACATCGGCGCCGAGATCCGGGTGCGGCAGGGTTTTGACGAGAAAACCGTGATCGTGACCGGGCTCTCCGGCGAACGCAGAGGTGCCCCGGAGGCAGCCCTTCTCTACGCGGAGACCGATGCGAGCATCGCGGCGCGCGAGGCGGAATCGGCCGCGCGCCGCATGGCGCGCGCCGGCTTCCAGCCCCCGCCCACGCGGCCCGACAAGCGCGACCGCCGGCTGATTCACCGATTCGAACAGGAGACAGGCGAATGAAATCCGGCGATGGCGACAGCCTGCTCAGATTCGATTTCGGCGACGTGCCCGTGCGTGGCGGCATCGTGCGTCTGGAGAGCGCGCTCGCCGACGTCCTCGGCCAGCACCATTACCCCGGGCCGGCGGCGGGCTTGCTGGGAGAGGCGCTCGCGGCGAGCGCGCTGCTGGCGGCCACGCTGAAATTCGCCGGCGCGCTCAGCCTGCAGGCACGCAGCGCGGGCAGCGTTCAGTTGCTGTTCGCCGAGTGCGGCCACGACCAGCGGCTGCGCGGCTACGCACGCGTGGCCGAGGGCGCCCACGCAACCGGCTTCGGCGCCATGCTGGACGGCGGCACGCTCGCCATCACCATCACGCCCGAGCAAGGGCAGCGCTATCAGGGCATCGTGCCGCTGGAGCATCCGGGCCTGGACGCCTGCATCGAGGCCTACTTCGAGCAGTCCGAGCAGCTGCCCACCCTGATCCGGCTCGTGAGCGATGGCGTACGAGCCGCCGGGCTGATGCTGCAGGTGTTGCCGGGCGGCCGGGCAGACGACCCGCGCTGGGAGCATCTGCAGCAACTCTCGGCCACGGTCCGGGCAGACGAACTCCTCGAGGACGTCTTCGAGGGGCTCCTCTGGAAGCTCTTCCACCAGGAAAAGGTGCATCTGCAGCCGCCAGTGCCGCTTGCGTTCGGGTGCCGATGCTCACAGCAAAGGGCCGCTTCCACGCTGCAATCGGTGGGCGAAACGGAGGCGCGCGATGTGCTGGCGGAGCAGGGCCTCGTAAAGGTGCAGTGCGAGTTCTGCCAGCAGGAATACCGCTTCGATGGGCCGGCACTCGACGCCCTTTTCGGGCCAGCCGGCGCAGGCAGCACGCGCCACTGACGAGCGGATCCGGCCAAGGCGTTCACCACAGCGGGGCTTTTTGCCATAATCGGCCCCCCCACGGCCCGCGCCGTCACGTTTTTCGACGCAGCCATCCTTCACTCGGCCAAGCAGGACACACGATGGATACGGGAACGATTTCGAGCAGCACCCTCCACACCGATCTCAGCTCCGCTCTGCTGGTCGAGCACGCCATCCGGCGCAAGGAGGGTCATCTGGCCGACACCGGCGCTCTGGTAGTCACCACCGGCAAGCGCACCGGCCGCTCCCCGGCAGACCGCTTCATCGTCGATGAGGCCGGCAGCAGCGCCAACATCGACTGGGGTGGCATCAACCGCAAGTTCGACGCCGACCACTTCAACGCACTCTGGGACCGTGTCGTCGAATTCGCCGACGGCCACGACCGCTTCGTGAGCCACCTGCACGTGGGCGAAGACGCAGCCCACTACATCCCGATCAAGGTCACCACCGGCACTGCCTGGCAGAACCTTTTCGCCCGCAACATGTTCATCCGCCCCGGCTCATACAACCCTTCCGGGCGCGCGGAATGGCAAGTGCTGAACATGCCCGAGTTCACCTGCGTGCCCGAACGTGACGGCACCAACAGCGACGGCGCGGTGATCATCAACTTCGCGCAACGCAAGGTGCTGCTGGCCGGCATGCGGTACGCCGGCGAAATGAAGAAGGCCATGTTCTCGGTGCAGAACTACCTGCTGCCCGCCGTGGGCGTGCTGCCCATGCACTGCGCGGCCAACGTGGGCCATGAGGGTGATGTCTCGCTGTTCTTCGGGCTCTCGGGCACCG
Organism: Pseudomonadales bacterium; assembly: GCA_044352225.1. Classification (GTDB taxonomy): domain Bacteria; phylum Pseudomonadota; class Gammaproteobacteria; order Pseudomonadales; family UBA5518; genus UBA5518. The sequence goes on from JBILEG010000171.1 coordinate 4,246, forward strand.
GCAAGACCACGCTCTCGGCAGACCCGGAGCGCTACCTGATCGGCGACGACGAGCACGGCTGGGCAGAAGGCTCGGTCTTCAACATGGAAGGCGGCTGCTACGCCAAAACCATCAACCTGAGCCGCAAGAACGAGCCGGTGATCTGGGATGCGATCCGCTTCGGCTCGATCGTCGAGAACGTCAGCACGCACGAACACCACCGTGTGGCCGACTACAGCAACACCACCATCTCCGAGAACGGCCGCTGCTGCTACCCGCGCGAGCACATCGAGAAGCGCGCCGACGCCAATGCCGCCGGCGAACCCAAGACCGTCATCTTCCTCACCTGCGACGTCACCGGCGTGTTGCCGCCCGTCTCGATCCTCTCGAAGGAAGCGGCGGCCTATCACTTCCTGAGCGGCTACACCGCACTCGTCGGCTCCACCGAGATGGGCGCAGGCAGCGGCATCAAGTCGACCTTCTCGACCTGCTTCGGCGCGCCCTTCTTCCCGCGCCCCGCGCACGTCTACGCAGACCTGCTGATGAAGCGTGTCGAAGGCTTCGGCAGCACCGTGTATCTGGTGAACACCGGCTGGACGGCAGGCTCGGGCGGCGCCGGCGGCAAGGGCTACCGCTTCCCGATCCCCACCACCCGCGCGATCATCGCGGCCATCCAGAGCGGCGCGCTCGCGGGCACGTCAACGCGCCATCTGCCGGGCATCAACCTCGACATCCCGCTCTCCGTGCCGCACGTCGACAACAAAATGCTCGACCCGCGCGAGACCTGGGAAGACAAGGACGCCTACGAAGTCGCCAAGCGCGAACTGATCCAGAAGTTCGTCCAGAACTTCCAGAAGTTCAGCGGCGTGGCACCCGCCATCATCGCCGCCGGTCCGCACCTCGAGGGCTGAAACCGTGCTGGTCACCACCACCCCCTCGGTAGAAGGCCGTCGCATCACCCGCTACTGCGGCGTGGTCTGCGGCGAGGCGATCCTGGGGGCGAACATCTTCAAGGATATGTTCGCAGGGCTGCGCGACATCGTGGGTGGCCGTTCCGGCACCTACGAGAAGGAGCTGCAGCGGGCGCGGGAGATCGCGCTGAAGGAGCTGGAGGAGCGCGCGGCTGCGCTGGGCGCCAATGCGGTGGTCGGCGTGGACCTCGATTACGAGGTCATGGGGCGCGAGAACGGGATGTTGATGGTGTCGGCGAGCGGAACGGCGGTCATCGTCGAATAGGCTCGGGGTGTCGCGGGCATGGCCCGCTCCTACAGCACGAAAGATTGGCAGGAGCGGGCCACGCCCGCAACCCGCCCAACCGTAGGAGCGGGCCACGCCCGCAACCCGCCCAACCGTAGGAGCGGGCCACGCCCGCGACCCGCCCAACCGTAGGAGCGGGCCACGCCCGCGACCTGCCCGACCGTAGGAGCGGGCCACGCCCGCGACCCATCGGTCACGAGCTGAGGGCTCGCTTCCTCAGCGCGACTTCGCAATCACGTTGTCGGCGTACCACCGCATGGTGGCCAGCTTCTCCTCAAGCGAGGGATCGGGCTGCTTCTTGTACACATCGCGGAATGCGACGATCACTTCCGCCACACCCCGGTCTTCCAGACGCTTGATGCCGTCGGGCGAATAAGCCGAGGCGCCCATGTTCTGGATCTCGAAGGGCTCCTTCTCGCGGCCGTACTCGGCACGGAAGGCGTGGAGCTTGGCGATGAACTCGTCGAGCTCTTCCAGTGACGTACCCGCGCTGATCCAGCCATCACCAATGCGCGCCGCACGCTTGAGCGCCGCGTCCGCATGGCCACCGATCAGGATCGGCACCGGCTGCGTGGGCACCGGGCAGAGCTTGATGGGCGCCATCTGGAACATCTGGCCCTCGTAGCCGAAGTAGTCGCCCTTCATCAGGCCGCGGATGATCTCGATCATCTCGTCCATGCGCTGGCCGCGCTTCTCCCACGGAATCTGGCAGGCCGAGAAATCTTCGGGCCAGGGGCTCAAGCCCACGCCGAAACCGATACGGTTGTTGCTGAGCACCGCGAGGCTGGAGAGCTGCTTGGCCACGATGGCCGGTTGCCGGATGGGCAGCTTCACTACGGACGTGGTGATGCGGATGCGCGTGGTGACGGCCGCAACGGCCGCCATGGCGATGAAGGTTTCCATGAACGGGACGCCGTCCAGGAAGTCACGGCTGCCGTCGTCGTTGTAGGGGTACTTGGCGTCGCTGTCTTTGGGGTAGCAGATGCTGTCGGGGAGGGTGAAGCTGTCGAAACCCATTTCTTCCGCCGCGCGCGCCAGAGGGATGTACTGGTCGAGCGTGGGCATGGAGGCGTGATAGGCGAAGCGCATGGCGGGCAATCCTCTTTGTGCGTGCTGTGCATCTGGCCGCTCGTTACGGCCGGACAGGCGGTGCGGTTCACCGCGGCGGCCCACGATACGCCAATTCCCCCGGATCTCGTAGGGCCACGCCCCCTGTGGCCTTGATCTGGCGCAGGGCCCGCCTCTGCTCATTGCCCTAGCCTGCACGCGTGAACAGCCGGCGCCAGGAGGCGAGCCATGAACCATGAGCACGATCTGCGGAAGACCCTGATCACCCGCCGCACGGAACTCGAGGAGCGCGTGCGCCGCATCGACACGCAACTGAACCACCGCGAAGAGCCGCCGGCGGCGGATTTTGCGGAACAGGCGAGTGAGCAGGAAAACCTCGAAGTGCTGCGCGCGCTCGAGTCCGAGGGTCGCAGCGAGCTCGCGCTACTCGAGGCCGCCCTCGCGCGGCTCGACACCGGCGAGCACGGCCGCTGCCA
>JBILEG010000172.1:0-6998 GCA_044352225.1 Pseudomonadales bacterium
ATCGCGATTCCGGCGGCGACGAGTTCAAGCAACTGATCGAGCAGCAGCGTCTGATCACAGAGGTGCAGGACCCGAACTACACGCGCTTCCTGACCGCCGTACAGGCCGCCGCCGCCAGCAGTTACACGCGGGGCCAGACGATTGCCGAGACCAGCCGTGCGCAGACCAGCGTCACGATGTGGTTGCTGGGCATCAGTTCCCTGCTGGCTGTGGTGATCGCCGGGGCGCTGGCATGGATCACGGTGCGACGCATATCTGCGGCGCTCGGCGGCATCACTGTCGATCTGCACCGCGGCGCCCGTCACACCGCATCTGCGGCACGCCAGGTGTCGATCGCCAGCCAGACGCTCGCCGGTGGTGCAACGGAGCAGGCGGCGGCGATCGAGGAGACCAGTTCCTCGCTGGAGGAAATGTCCACGATGATCCGCGCCACCGCCGACAACTCGCAGAAAGCGAAGGAGCTCGCCTCCGAGGCGCGTGCACAGGCGGGTGCCGGGATGGGCACCATGTCGCTGATGTCCGAGGCGATGCAGGAGATCGGCGCGGCGAGCGCGGATGTCTCGAAGATCGTGAAGAACATCGACGAGATCGCCTTCCAGACCAATATCCTCGCGCTGAACGCGGCCGTGGAAGCGGCGCGTGCGGGCGAGGCAGGTGCAGGCTTCGCGGTGGTGGCCGACGAGGTGAGATCGCTCGCGCAACGCAGCGCCGCGGCTGCCCGCGAGACCGCCGACAAGATCGACGTTGCCATCCAGAGCGCACGCCGTGGCGCCGAGCGCAGCACCGAGGTGGCGCGCTCGCTGAAAGAGATCTCCGACAAGGTCGTCGCCACCGACATGCTGGTGGCGGAAATTGCCACGGCAGCTCGCGAGCAGGCGCACGGTCTCTCTCAGGTGAACTCCGCCATTTCGCAGATGGACCTCATCGCGCAGAGCAACGCCGCCAGTGCCGAGCAGAGCGCCACGGCTGCCGAGCGTCTGGACGCGCAGGCGGCCACGCTCAGGCAGACCGTCTTCCAGCTCGAGGGGCTTGTGGGGCGCAGCGATGGCAATGCCGCCACCGAGCCGCAGGAAGAGGAAGATGCTTCGCTGCCCGAGGCCTCTGTCGCGCCGCGCCGCACGCGCGCTCAGCGTGTCTCGCAGCAGGCGCTGAACCGCATTCCCATGCCCTCGGTGCCACGCCATCCGCATGACGATGACGACTTCCACCGCTTCTGAGGCGCAACCGGGCCGCCTCACATGAGAGCGCCGCTCAAGCGAATCCGCGTGCTCGTCGTGGACGACTCCGCGCTCGCGCGTCGGGCCATCCAGGACGCGCTCGCGCAGGACGCGGGTATCGAGGTCGTGGGCCTCGCGGCAGACGCCTACGAGGCGCGCGAACAGATCATCGCGCTGGAGCCCGACGTGCTCACGCTCGATCTGCAGATGCCGCTGATGGACGGGCTCACGTTCCTGCGCATCCTGCAGGAACACCACCCGGTTCCCGTGGTGGTGGTGAGTTCCCTGACACCCGCGGGCTCGGAACTGGCAATGGCAGCACTCGAGGCCGGCGCCATCGACGTGATCCAGAAACCCGACGGCACGCGGGCCGCCGCGCAGATGTCGCGCCGGCTGTGCGCGCAGGTGCGCGCCGCCGCACTTGCACGGCGCGGCGCACGCGCAGGCAATGCCCTGCAGCCCGCTGCACTGGCACCGCTCGCCACGGCGCCGGACACGCGTCGCGTGGTGCTGATCGGCGCGTCCACCGGTGGCGTGGAGGCGCTGCGCACGGTGCTTCCGCGCTTGCCCGCCGATATGCCGCCCCTCGTGGTGGTGCAGCACATACCGCCGTATTTCTCGCGGGTGATGGCCGAGCATCTGGACCGCGTCGCGGCGGTCGAGGTGCGCGAGGCGGTCGACGGTGATGTTCTGCGCCCCGGTCTCTGCCTGATTGCGCCGGGAGATTTCCACGTGCTCCTCAAGCGCCAGGGCGGGCAATACCGGCTGAAGCTCTCGCAGACGCCGCCCGTGAACCACTGCCGTCCCTCGGTCGATGTGCTCTTCCGCTCCGCTGCCGAGCAGGCAGGCGCGCAGGCGGTGGGTGTGCTCCTGACGGGCATGGGTGCCGATGGCGCGCGCGGCATGCAACTGCTGCGCGCCGCCGGCGCACGCACCATCGCGCAGTCCGAGGACAGCTGCGTGGTGTTCGGCATGCCGCAGGCTGCCATCGCGGCAGGCGCGGTGGAGCGCATCGTGCCCCTGACGCGCATCGCCGAGGCAGTGCTCGATGCGCTGCGCAAGGAACCGGCGCCATGAGCACGCCGCTCATCGTCTCGGTAGATGACAGCAGCCTGATCAGGCGCGCGATCACCGGGATCTTCCGCCCCTTCGAGTGCACGCTGCTGCAGGCAGAGAACGGCGCACTCGGGCTGGATCTCATTCGCGAGTGCCAGCCGGATCTGGTCATTCTCGATTGCGACATGCCGGTGATGGGCGGCATCGAGATGCTGGAACTGCTGCGGCAGGATCCGCTTGTGTCCCGCACCAATGTGATCATGCTGTCGGCGAATGTCGCGCCGCAGACCTTCGGCCGCGTTGCACGCCTGGGTGTGCGCGATTTCATCCGCAAGCCGCCGGACGGGCCCGTACTCCTCGCCCGCGTCGCGCGCCTGGTCACACTCCACCCGCGCACGAGCGCCGAACAAGAGCCCGGAACACATGACTGATACAAATGCCGCTGATGCCTTGTCTGCAGACGCGGCAACTCCGTCCGACATGCTGGCCGGTGCGCGCGTGCTCGTGGTGGATGACAGCCGCCTGATGCGCCTTGGCCTGATCCGCGCGTTGAAGGAGTTGGGCATACAGAACGTCTCGGAGGCGGGCAACGGCCGCGAGGCGCTGGAGAGCATCCGCGCGGCTTCCTTCGATCTGATGCTGCTCGACATCGAAATGCCCGAGATGAACGGTCTCGAACTCTTGCAGGCCATCAAGGCCGAACCCGCGCTAGCGCTGCCGGTGATCGTGATTTCCAGTTCGGAGCAGATCGAGACAGCGGTACGCTGCATCGAGGCTGGCGCCGAGGACTACCTGCCGAAGACCTTCAACCCCACGCTGCTGCGCGCTCGCGTCACCACCTCGATCGACAAGAAACGCCTGCGCGATCTCGATGCCTTGCGTGTGCTGCAGTTGCAGCACGAGAAAGACCTGCTGGAACGCACGCAGCGCAGGCTGGACGAGGAACTTGCCGAGGCGATGCGCTACATCCGCTCCAGCCTCCCCGAGCCCACCAGCGCGCCGCTGCGCATCGACTGGGTCTACCAGCCCTCCACTGAACTGGGCGGTGATGCCTTCGGCTACCACTGGATCGATGACGACCACTTCGCGGTCTATCTGCTCGATGTCTGCGGTCACGGTGTGGGCGCCTGCCTGCTCGCCGTCACGGCCATCAACGTGATCCGCTCGGGCGCTTTGCCCGGAACGGATTTCCGTGATCCTGCCGCCACGATGGGCGCGATCAGCAACGCGTTTCCCTGCGAGAAGCACAACGATATGTACTTCACGCTGTGGTACGGCGTGTACCAGCGCTCCACGCGCACGCTCTCCCACGCGAGCGGCGGTCACCCGCCGGCGTTGCTGCTTTCAGCACCCGATGCGAACGGGCACTGCAACAGCGAGCGTTTGCTGTCGCCTGGCCTGATCGTTGGCCTGATGCCCGATATCGGCTACGAGGCCATGCGTGTGCAGGTGCCCGAGGGCGCCTCGCTGGTGGTGCTCTGTGACGGCTGTTTCGAGATCATGGATCCGCAGGGCGTAGACGCGAGCTTCGAGGATTTCGAGGCCTTCATGCATCGCCACGGCACGGAAGAGACCGGCCTGGAGGGCGTGTTGGCATGGGCGCAGGACCTCCACGGCCCCGGCGCGCTGGACGATGATTTCTCCATTGTCAGGATCCGGTTCTGATCCCTTCGCGAAGTCTTGAGGCAGGTCAAGGAGTCGGCGGTCCGGCGGAGTAGATTCGGTTTCGAGGGATAGGACACCCAAGGAACCGGAGGTCGCTCATGAGCATATGGATCGTTGCCGCAGACGCGGCGTGTGCGCGCATCTTCCAGGGAGAGTCACTGCGGGGTGAGTGGGAGGAGGTTGAGGATCTGGCCGATCCTCTGGCGCGCCATCCCTCGGACGATCCGCCGACCGGCGAACAGGGTCGCATGAGCGGCAATCACGGCACCCATCGCCTGCAACCCAAGCACAGCCCTCGCGAATCTGCCGATATCGCGTTTGCCCGTCTTGTCTGCGCGCGCCTGCGCAGGGCCTTGGACAGCAACCGCATACAGTCTTTCTGTCTTGTCGCGGCGCCGCACTTCCTGGGTTTGCTGCGCCAGTCGATGGACGAACACCTGGGCAAGGCCTTGCTGCGTGACCTGGACAAGGATTTGAGCCGTCATACGGTGAGCGAGATCCGCCAGCACTTGCTGGCGCCGCCTTGAGGGCTCAGGGGGTCACGATCGCGAAGTCCCCGTCGGCGGAATCCAGCAGCCCGAAGAAGCCGAGCAGGGCGGTGCGGCTGCCCTCAACCGCTATATCGTCCGAGAACACAAGGTCGCCGATGCCTGCTGCTCCCGAGACCATCTTGAGGAAAAACGGCCGTGTGAGCTGCACCGTCGCCACCGCCGCAGGGTCTGCTGCCGCCTCCCGGTGGTGGTGCAGCACGGCGTTCTCCAGTTGCAGCACATGTGTTTCGTTCACATCGGTGAAGACGAAATTGATCGAGAAGGGCTCTTCCTTCGCGGCGCGCGGGCCGTTCAGGCGCGTGGCCATTGCGGAGAAGAACAGATCGAGCGGAATGTGCTCGAGGATCGCGGCCCCGTTTTTCACGCCCATGGCCGCAACGGTGCCACCGTGGCGCAGTTCGTGCGCGCCGGTGAGATAGGCGCTGCGCCACACGCCGGATTCGGCCTGGTAGCCCAACTGGTCGTAGGCGTGCGCGAGCAGCTCCTTTGCCTCCGTATCACCGGGTTCGGCGAACACGAGGTTGTCCAGCAGGCTCGCGGCCCAGCGGTAATCGCCTTTGGCGATGGCGGCTTGCGCTTTTTGCTTCAGCGCGGCGGCGCCGCCAATGGCCTCGACGTAGCGCTTGCCCAGTTCCTCGGGCGGAAGGGGGTCGAGGTTGGCGGGGTTCGCGTCGTACCAGCCGAAATAGAACTGGTACACGGCTTTCGCGTTGTGGCGCAGGGTGCCGTAGTAGCCACGGTTGGCGAATTGCGCGGCGAGTTGTGGCGGCAGTTCGAGTTGCTCGGCGATCTCGCGCGGGGTGGCGCCCTGGTTGGCGAGGCGCAGCGTCTGGTCGTGCGTGTAACGGTAGGTGTCGCGCTGCCCCTTCAGGAAGCTGATCGCGCGCTCGTGCCCGAAGACGGGCCAGTTGTGGCTGGTGAAGACCAGTTCCATGTCGCCGAAGCGGCGGATCGCATCATCGATGTAGCCGCTCCACTTGAGCGCATCGCGCACCTTTGCCCCGCGCAGCGTGTAGAGGTTGTGCATGGTGCGGTTCACGATCTCGGCGCCGCACCAGGCTTTCCAGGCGGGGAGATAGAACGCGAGCTCTGCCGGCGCTTCGGAGTCCGGGGTGTACTGGAACACGACCTCCACGCCGTCGATCTCCAGAGGCTGTGGCGTGCGGTCGATGCTCTCGGTGGGCAGGCGGAAGCTCGAGGTGCCGCTCAGCGGCTGTCGCCCCAGACCTGAGTCCACATAACCCCGCACACCGGGCGCGAGCGGGTAGCCGAACTGGTAGCTCGCGCGCCGACCCATGCCGATGCCGGCGAGGATGTTCTCGCTGGTGAGTTCCTCGACGAAGCGCGCAGGTGCGATCACGCGCAGGCCTTCGGTGTTTGCGTCGCCCAGCAGTCCGCCCACGCCGCTGAAGTGATCGACATGGCTGTGCGTGAAGATCACGGCCGTTACCGGATCGTTGCCGAGGTGTTTGCGCGCGAGGCGCGTGGCTGCAGCCGCCGTCTCGACACTGGTGAGCGGGTCCACCACGATCCAGCCGGTTTTTCCGCGGATCCACGTCATGTTGGAGATGTCGTAGCCGCGCACCTGGTAGATGCCCTCGGTCACCTTGTAGAGCCCGTGCATGCCGTTCAGCTTCGCCTGGCGCCAGAGGCTCGGGTTCACGCTGGCAGGGGCTTCGCCCTGCAGGAAATCGAAGTCATCCGCGCGCCAGCGCCGCCCGGTGACGGTGGAGGAGATCTCGAGGTGTTGCTCGCGCTCGATCAGGCCGCGTTCGGCGTCCGCGATGTCGGTGGTATCGGTGGGAAGGGCCGCTGCCATGGTCGCGTTGGCGCGGGCGGTGAATTCGCTGGCGGGGGTGTTCCCCGCGGCCTCCGCGGAGGTGTCAGTGCCGGGGGCCGGCGGAACTTCCGGGCTGCACGCGCACAGCAGCAGAACAAGGGCGAGCAGACGTAGCGGTGGGGTTTTCATGGGAGGGCCCGTGATATGGCGGACGGCGGCATCTTAACGCACGTGCCGCTCTGGAGGCGGCCGATGGGCTCATCCTGCACATGCGCGCTGTGCATGCGTGGTCTCAGGTGGCGCCGTAGCTCCGTGAAAGCGCGCTGACCGTTTCGAAGAATTCCTCGCGGATCTCCGCGAGGATCTGCGCCACCGGCTTGATCGCGTCGATGCGCCCGGCCACCTGCCCGGTGAGCGGCACCGCGGCTTCCATATCGCCACCGAAGTAGAGCGCTTCCTTGTCACCGAACTCGCCGAAGACATTGTCGAATGAGCGCTCGAGCCGGCTGGTGCGTTCGGTGCGCAGCGCACGTAGCGCGGGGCCGTGGAAGCGGTTCAGGAACACGGTGTCGGTTTCGGCGGCCTGCACGATGGCCTCTTTCCAGTTCGCGTGGACGGGCGATTCCAGCGCCGAGACCATCCGCGTGCCGAGCTGCACAGCCTCTGCACCCAGCGCGAAGGCCGCGACCATCGAACGTCCGTCGACGAAGCCGCCCGCCGCCACCACGG